>QMWW01000118.1 GCA_003661825.1 Thermoprotei archaeon | reverse complement strand
GTACCTGTTCGTGTAGAAGCTTCAGCATCCTCCTCATATCCTCCATTAGCACTACATCGCTATATCCGTGCACTACTATGTGGTGTGCGAACGGGCTAGGTACCCTCGTTGGCCCGAACACTTCTAGCTTTATCTCTCCTTTTCTCACCTTATCTAGTACTTCTTTAGCAGCATCTATGTGCATGTAGTCTTCGAGGATCTCTCTATAGGTTTCTTTCAGTACTGGAAAGTCTTGTAAGCTCTCTACAGCTTTAAGCAGTTCTTCTGCGTTGATCTGTAGCTTGTGTACACTTCTCTCCCTGTCCCTATACCTCCTTAGGATCATGAATGATCTGACGGCACAGTGTCTAAATCTTCTCTTCAGCATCTCTGTTCGGCGTAGTACTTTCTTCAGTATTTCTTCTAGGTTTTCTGGGGTAAGGCTTCTAAATACTTTGATCCAATCAAGGCTTGGCCGTCCCTGTAGAGTTAGCATAAAGCCATTATCTGTAACAGTTATCTTAACGCTAGTACCTAGTTTATTGCTGATAAGATAGGCGTATGCTCGAGAGAGAGCTTCATTTACTCTTCTACCAAATAGGCTGTGTACTATAATGTTTCTTCTACCTCTCTCATCGTATATCTCGATGAGTATTAGCTTATCACATGGAATAACGCCGTTTGTGAACAGTAGCTGTTCTAGTATATAGTCGTATATTGATTGGGCAGCGTGCTTCTGTAGCCTATATTCTTTTCTAAGCCATTGGATAACTTCGTCCCGACTTCTAGACTTGATCATCTCGGCTATTAAGCGCCTAAACCTGCCTACCTCGATCGCCGAGTCGTATGCTAGTGGTAGCATCTCGCTGAACCAGCTCGGCACGGTTGGCCTAGAGCCGTCGGCTGGTCTAACCACTACGCGGAACCCATAGCTCTTAACATACTCATACACCCTACCACCTAGTACGAATAGATCCCCTGGTACTAGGTACTCTACAAATGCCTCCTCTAGGTCCCCTACGTATTTTCCATCTGTTGTGAATACGTGTGCTTTACTCTCATCGGGTATAACGCCTATGTTCTGGTAGTATATCATCCGTGAAGTCTTCTTCCTACCGAACACTCCTTCTTCTTCGTCAAACCATATCTTAGAGTACACTCTTGCATGCTCAAAGTAGTCTCCATACCTACCGGAGAGGTAGCGTAGAACGCTCATGTAATCGTTCCAGCTCAGTGTGTGGAATGTATAGCTTCTTTTTATAACTCTATAGGCTTCGTGTATGTCCCACTTCTTCTCTAACGACATGCCAACTATGTGCTGAGCTAGTACGTCCAGCGGGTTCTTCGGGATCCTCACTTTATCTATCTTTCTCTCATAAGCTGCTTTAACGAGGACTGTGCACTCTACTAGGTCGTCTCTATCAACTACTATGACTCGGCCTTTACTGACTTCGCGTATATGGTGGCCTGCTCTCCCTATTCTCTGTAGAAGCCTCGATACGCTCTTAGGCGAGCTAAGCAGTACTACTAGGTCTATGTACCCTATATCTATTCCGAGCTCTAAGCTGGTCGAGCTTACAATTGCTCTTAGCTTACCCTGTTTCAGCTTATCCTCTATCTCTAGCCTGACCTCTCGGCTCAAACTGCTGTGATGAGCCTCTATTTCGTCTATATCTACTATCTTCCCCTTCTCCATTATCTTTCTCAGCTTGTAGACTACTCTCTCAGTAGCACTACGGGTATTGGTGAATACAAGCGTTGTCTTGTGCCTCTTGATCAAGTCGATAAGCACACGGTATATTGCACTGTTTATCTCCTCAGCGCTCGAGTGTATTAGGTCCTTTATCGGGGCTACTACCCTTATATCAACTGGTTTAGCGAACCTAGTATCGACTATGTAGCAGTCTCTAAGCTCTTCATCATCTCTATATCCTACTAGGAACTTGGCTACCTCGTCGAGAGGAGCTATTGTGGCACTAAGCCCTATTCTCTGGAGAGGCCTACCGGCAAGGTACTCTAGCCTCTCTATACTGAGGCTGAGGTGGCTTCCGCGCTTACTACTAGCTAGCTCATGTATCTCGTCTATAATCACTATTCTAGCGTTTCTCAGCCTTTCCCTAAATCTTGGAGCATTAAGTGCTATAGCTAAGCTCTCCGGGGTAGTTATAAGTATATGTGGAGGATTCTTAGCCATTTTCTGCTTGGCATAGGAGCTAGTATCACTGGTTCTTACAGCAACTTTTATCTCTGGTAGCTCTATACTCATTTCCTTGGCTACTTCCCTGATCTCCCCTATAGGGGCTATGAGGTTCTTATACATGTCGTTATTTAGCGCACGGAGAGGGCTAACGTATACTACGTATACGCCTTCTGGTACCTCTCCCTTCTCTTCATAGTATTCGTACAAGCTATCGATAATTCCGAGGAATACAGCTAAGGTCTTCCCTGTGCCTGTAGGGCTTGAAATCAGTACGTTATACCCCTTCTTTACAAGAGGGAGAGCTATTCTCTGAGGCGGAGTAAACGTGTTAAACTTGCGTTTAAACCACTCTCTAATATACGGTCTAAGCATTGCGTAAAGCTCCTCGTCGCTATAGCTTCTCTCCGCTATCAGTATCGCCATCTGGACCCCACCTATACGACAGCTTCTACCTATACACTATATCCCGCCACCACCTTATCAGCGAGTAGATATAGCCTAGACTATACGTTAGGAACCACCCTCCACAAAATAATATACGGTTGGTTATTAAGTGGATGGAGTATACAAGTGCATAAATCCCTATTAAAGCTTCAACCGGGAACCTTAGCTTAGCATTACTTGCTCTAGCTTCATACCTGCCTTTAGGGGTGCGTTTAAACACTGCTCTCAACCTTAGAGATGCTTTTAAGAAGGCTTTAGCGAAAACAGGGCTTAACACTACTGTGATAGCCGATGCTCTACCTAGGTTGACTAAGGCTTTCCACGTACTATACCCCTTTTCTCTTAAAGAGTCTATGAAGCTCAGCGCGTATAGAGCGGCTACTGCTATCCATGCAACACCTATGTACCAGTAGTTGAAGAGGACATCATAAGGCTTGATAGTAGTTATTAGCGTGAGAAGCAGGAACCCTATGAATACAGCGATAGCAGGAAGATACTGGAGGAGATAGATTAGGGCTTCAAGCTTTGCGTACCAGGGCTGACTACTGGACAGAATATCTCTAAGCCTGGCAATAGCTACGTCTACCGCTCCGTAGACCCATCTCTCCTGCTGTATCCTAAGGCTGCTAAGCCTTCGCGGTACTTCTACGTAAACCCAGTGTCTATCCATATAAGCTATTCCTCTCCCAAGCCTCATTATTCTACACCCGATCTCTAGGTCATCCAGTAGCCTGTTCTCATCCCATCCTCCTAGCTCTTCTCTCAACACGCTTGTTCTATACACGGTTCCTGTTCCAAGAGGGAAAACCGGTAGGTTTAGAGCTCTCCTCCCTCTGTACAGAGCTTCAACCATGAACTCCATTGACGAAGAAACAGCCTCTGCTACACGTGTCTCTCTATTTCTTCCACGCCACCTACTCACTACCGCGGCTATGCCGGGGTTTTCCTCCATTAAGCTACAAGCTTCTACTATGAAGTCCTCGGCTACGCGGCTATCGACATCCATTACATAAAAGTAGCGGCTAGGCGAGAACCACAGCGCCGTATTCAGCGCTCCAGCCTTGTATCCTCGTGGCTCTCTCCTCCATATAACGTACACTGTTACGCCTTGATCCCTCCACTTTTTGGCTACTCTTTCTATCTCTTGGTAGGCTTCGTAGATATCATCGGATACGATAACTACCTCTACGCGATCCCTAATGCTCCACGAACTAATACTAGCTAGTGCTTCGTCAATATACTCTATTGGCTCGTTTCTAACCGGGATCGCTACGGTGATCCTGTCATTGAAGGCTCTCTTAGCTCTCCCCTCTTCTCTATGCTTCCTACCCACATAGTACATTACTGTATACGTTAGAAGAAGTACTGCCGATGGAACATAGATGAGTAGTACCGTAAATACCTCTAGCACCTGTAGCTCTTCCCCCCATCTCTACGTACCCCAGAGTAAGCACCAAACCTCTAAGCGCTTTAGATATTTGTAAGTGCTTGACTTAATTATTATATGTAAGCACACCTATCGGTGGCTTCCAATTGGTAGTAATCAAGTGGTTTGGT
>QMWW01000117.1 GCA_003661825.1 Thermoprotei archaeon | reverse complement strand
GTTGCTGCTAGTGTTATTATGATCTTAGCAACCATGTTCGTAGTAATGGTTGTTACATACAGTTCTCTTACTTGGTTTAACTATATGGCAAAAGTAACTGCGTATGTATCCGATGACGTAGCTATACGTACAAATGCCGTCTTAAAGATAGTCTCGGCCAGTTATTTATCGGATAGGAATATCATAGTGTTTAACATGTCCAATGAAGGAACGGACTCTATAATAATAGGGAGTAAGTCGGACGTGATCCTCGACTACATAGATACAGCTGGTGTACGCCGTCTAGAGCTTCTCGAATACGGTAAATGGTATCCCGTTAGACTCTACATTGGAAACTATACTATAGATGTATTTAATGCTTCCTATGTTGAAATACTCCCGGGTACTATGTGTGAGATAAACGTGTCTCCAACACATACTCTCGATCCAAATCACCCAGTAATACTTATATTTGCTACGCCTAGCGGTGTAAGGTCTAGGTATTTGTTCATTCCGTGAACCGGGGTGATAGAATGAGTAGAGAGGAGCTGGAGTTTGAAAACACAGGGATAAGGAAGCTTGAAGAAGAGGAGAGCAGTCTAGAGGGCTATCTCATATCAACTGGTAATGAAGAGCTTGACATGAGGCTTGGTGGTGGGATACCTGTTCCTAATCTGCTAACGATCGAGGGCGATCACGGTACGGGTAAGAGCCTCTTAGCACAACAGATAACTTATGGTGCGGCTAAGTCGGGGAAGCGGGTAGTATATATTACGACTGAGACCGGGATCAAGGAAATGGTTATCCAGACAAAAAAACTCAACCTAGACTTTACCGACGAGTTCTTGAAAGGCCAGATAATGATCCTACCTATACACATGGAGGGTGTTAGATGGGCTAAAAGAGTTGCAAAAGAGTTACTCCACGTACTAGGTAATTACATGGCTTATACAAAAGAGAACTACGACATGATAGTCATAGACTCTTTCAGCATACTGGCTGTCTATGCTGATACAAGCGTTGTACTGGACTTCCTGACAAGAGCTAGGACCATGGTTAGGGAGGGAAAACTGATAATTCTGACGATCCATCCAAACGTTCTTCCAAACGAGATAATGATCAGGATCAGAGCTATAAGTGATAGCTACATAAAGCTGGACTTCACCATGCTTGGTGGAAAGCTACTTAAAGTCATGAAAATAATCAAGCTAAGAGGAGCAGGTGGACTAGTTGATTCAACTATAGCTTTCGACGTAGATCCCGCGTTCGGCATCAAGATAGTGCCTCTAGCTCTGGCTAGAGCCTAGTAAGAGGTGATAGGAGAGCTTGACTACTACTCTCCAGTCCGTCCGTTTAGGCTTTCAGAGAAGACCCCCCATAGGTTTCCAAGAACTGGTAGCAGAGATGCGAAGAGTACCGTACTTAGCCGAGTATGTGAATAAAATAGCTTTCAAGGTTGGAGTGCCAGACTATTACACGAAGGGACTACCAAGTGAGCTAAAGAAAGCATCTAGAGTAAACGTGATTTACCCCGTAGGGAACGGTATATACATCCACGTCTATATGCCTCCAGAAGGAACAGAATCAGGTTATAGGAAATATATAGTAATTGAGCCGCCTAGACCTCCAGCAGCGCTTTTCGACTTAATAGAGGAGAAAATGGCCGAGCTCATAACTGAGAAAGACATAATTAAATCCCCAGAGGAGAAAGAGAGGATGCTTATTAGGTTTCTAGACGCAATTGTCTCGATTGTTGGTTCACCTGTCGATTATAACTCTCTCCTGAGAAGGAAAAGGAATAATTTGAAGAAGATCCCAGTATATAGGATTGACTATGAGAGGCTCAAGTACTACTTAATACGAGATAAAGTAGGCTTAGGCATTCTTGAGCCATTCCTTAGGGACCCCTATATTGAGGATATAAGTTGTGATGGCGTAGGTTACGTGTTTATAGTACATAAGATATTTGGTTCTCTTGAAACTAGTATTAAGTTTGAAACTGAGGAAGAATTAGACAGATTTGTCATAGAGCTTAGTGAACGTATAGGTAAACCTGTAAGCCACTCTAGGCCAATCGTAGACTCTACACTACCCGATGGTAGCCGTATAAATATAGTGTTTGGTAGAGATGTAAGTCTTCACGGAAGCAACTTCACGATTAGAAAGTTTTCGAAAAAACCCATATCGATAATACAGCTTATAAAATGGGGTACTCTTGACGAACGAATAGCAGCGTATCTCTGGATATTGTTGCTAGAGGGTATGAGCGGGTGGATCTCTGGAGAGACTGCTTCCGGTAAAACTACAACGCTTAATGCTATCATAACTTTCATTAAACCAACGGCTAAGATCATAACGATTGAGGATACAGCTGAGGTACAGGTTCCACACAGGAACTGGGTGCGAGAGTTAACGAGAGATACTGGGAGCATTGAGAGCAATATAACGATGTTTGATTTACTTAAGGCTGCCCTTAGACAAAGGCCTAATTACATCATTGTTGGAGAGATACGTGGAGCAGAAGGAAATGTAGCTTTCCAAGCTATGCAGACAGGGCATCCAGTGCTCTCGACATTCCACGCTGGAAGCGTGGAGAGACTCATACAGCGTGTGACTTCACCACCTATAAACGTTCCTAAAACTCAGCTTGATAATCTGAACTTTATCATTATACAGAGCGCTGTATACAGAGAGGGAATAATGCTTAGAAGAGTACTTAGTGTAAACGAAATATTAGGCTATGATGCAGAGGCAGACTCTATAATCTACATACCAGTATTCACATGGGATCCAGCTACCGATAGATTCTATTTCAGAGGAAGAGGTGCAAGCTACCTACTAGAGGAAAAGATAGCGACTATAAGAGGGATTCCGAGAAGAGAGCTGAAACTGATCTACGAAGAGCTGGAACTTAGAGCTCAGATACTTAGAGAAATGGTGAAGAGAAACATAGTAGACTACTATGATGTATTTAGAATAATCGCGAGAATTTACAACATTACAGAAGAGACCTCGAAAGGCAAGAGTAAGGAGGAAACACAGTTGGCAATACTTGATGGACTTCGGTACTCACTAAAACTACTTAGAAAGGGAGAGCTCAGATAGCTTTGAATAATCACTAATTTCAGTTTACACCTTCTTCCCAGCTAAAGATCGATAGTTAGTCTTATTGCTTGTTCTCTTCTAGATCACTAGAACGAATGGAGTGTTATCAAAATAAATACCGTATACATGATACCAAGGCTGCAACAGTCCAATGGTTTAAATAGTAATGCCTAGGCCATTATAGGTTGGGGGACAACATGACAGAAGCAGAACCCTATACCACGAAGATACTTGTATTTAGTAGTAATGGAGAAGTAATATATAGAGCAGGGCCTATAACAAGTGAGGAAGTCTCAGAAATGCTGGATATTGCTTCAAAGATATCAGAGGATGGGGTTTATAGGTTAAGGCATGGTACTAGAGAGATTATTGTAAAGGTTAGTAGAGATCTGAGAGGTGTACTCTGGTATTAAATTCTTCTTAAAGTTGCTATGCTTTGATTATTTTCAAATAGTTAGTAATGGATTATCTCAACCAGCCCCTTTTTATACATCACCAAAGCTTCAGTCTAATATTGTAGTCTCAGTCTTTGATAACAATTAAACACTACAGTCTGAAATAACTGCTTCTATCCTGGCACATAGCATGTTTTGAGACATCATATGTTACGCCTATATTTCACATTATTCGGATCCTTAGAATACAAGTCTACCAATAATAGTTATCGAAAGGTTCTTAGAAGTCCGTACTAACGATGCTTCAACCTGAATGTATTGGTCAGCCAGTATGTGAGGAATACCTAGATCGGTTGCATAAAAGCCTTCGGTTCCGGAACCTTTGATTTCAACGCTATATTTTAATAGAGGCTTGGCATTATGATCTAACTCCTCATCTACTCTACTCGAGTGCTCATGGTATAGCGTATAGCCAGTAGTTGAAGTAATAATTAGCGGTATCAGGAATAACACTTCGTGTCTAGCCTGTATCGTGGGTGTACGATATGCAGTGGTATATGATAATGGATAAAGTATTCTATAAATAAATAAATACTTTATAGAGATTAATACAGACTTGTTTCAGCCGTGGTTATGTGAAGAGCTTATTGGCAGGACTTCTGGAAGAATCATAAGAAATAGTCATAGCCTGATACAGTTCAC
>QMWW01000116.1 GCA_003661825.1 Thermoprotei archaeon | reverse complement strand
ATGCTCGACTCCTACAGCGACTTAATAGTGATAAGGTCTAAGTTCGAGGGTATGGCTAGGTATGCTGCGGATATAGCCGAGAACCCGGTTATAAACGCTGGAGACGGGAGACATGAGCACCCAACGCAGACGATGATCGACCTCTACACCATGTACAAGCTGTTCGGAGGAGTAGATGGGTTAACTATAGGGATCCTAGGAGACCTGAAGTACGCTAGAACCATTAACAGCCTGCTCTACGGGCTGACGAGGTTTAAGCCGAGAAAAGTATACCTCGTCTCGCCGGGTATACTCAGGGTTAGAGAAGAGGTTAGGAAGAGGGTTGTTGAAATGGGTCTGCCCATAGAGGAAGTAGAGGATCTGAGAGAGGTTATAGGCGAGCTAGACGTACTCTACGTAACCCGTATACAGAAGGAGAGATACCCTGATCCCCTCGAGTACGAGAGGGTGAAGGAGCTGTACAGGGTAACGCCAGAGCTTCTGGGAGGGGTTAAAGAAGAGTTCAGAATACTACATCCCCTCCCAAAGGTAGATGAGATCGATCCACGCGTAGACGAGACAAAGTATGCTGCATACTTCTACCAAGCAAAGCTAGGGGTTCCCCTGAGGATGGCTCTACTAGCTCTAGTCCTAGGTGTTTGGAGGTGATAAGCGTGGACGAGAAGAAGCTCCTCGTATCCAAGATCAGAGATGGCACGGTCATAGACCATATACCAGCTGGTAAAGCTCTAGAGGTTCTGAGGATCCTAGGGCTGACTGGTAAGGAGGGCTATAGAATAGCATTAGTCATGAACGTTGATAGCGGGAAGCTGGGTAGAAAGGATATCGTGAAGATCGAGGAGAAGTGGCTATCTAGGAAAGAGGTAGACCTAATAGCCCTTATAGCGCCTACTGCTACCATAAACATTGTGAAAGACTACAGAGTAGTTAGCAAGTACAAGGTATCTATACCCGACGAAATAGTTGATGCGATAAAGTGTCCTAACCCGACCTGTATATCTAGGAGGAGCGGAGAAGTAGCTAGGTCTAGGTTTATTCTGAGGAGTAGAGACCCGGTTCTACTAGAGTGCTACTACTGCGGTACAGTGGTTAGAGGAGATGAGGTCGAGAAGTACGTTACTGCCTAGGTACTACTCAGTAGAGCTCGTACGTAGGAAGAGGGTTTCTAGTAATCTATTTTTGCTTAGATTCAGGGTTCTAGGGAGGCTACACGTAGAGCCTGAACCTCCACAGTTTGTAATGCTATGGGTACCGGGGCTAGAAGCCATACCTATGAGCATTGCTGGATACGATCCTAGCGACGAGGTCTTGGAGTTCTTGGTTAAACCAGTTGGATCGACAACTAGTAAGCTAGCCGAAGCACGTGCTCCGGAGTATATGGGGGTATACGGGCCCTTGGGAAAGCCCTGGTATCCCAGTGGTAGACGTATACTATTCCTAGCTGGTGGAAGCGGTGTAGCCCCTATACTACACTTTGCTAGGAAGAGGTGCAATGGTAGGCTCTGCCACGTAGTATTCGGTGCTTGGAGATTCGACGAAGTCGGGGAGATCCCCTCTCTCCTATCGAGCCTAGGCGTTAGCGTTACCACAGCTTGCCTCGATGAGGGGTGCGACATCAAAGGCACACTAGTCGACGCGTATAAAACGCTCAGCGTTGAAGAATATGATGAAATAGTTGTATCCGGGCCTATAGAGGTCTTAAGGAAGATAGCAGTGGAGAGAAAACAGGGTATCAGGCACTACTACATTCTAGAGGCAATTGTTAAGTGCGGTATAGGACTGTGTAGTAGCTGTAGGCTCCCGGGTACAAGCCTGTTGCTATGCGTAGACGGCCCCCTCTTCCCCCACCACCTAGTAGAGGAGGTTCTACTTGAAGCCTAGGCTAGTGTATAGAGGGCTCGTATACGATGAAGCCGGGCTCAGAAAGGCATCCATAGTAGTAGGTAGCAATGGCTACGTACAGGAGGTTGGAGAGTCCTGGACCAGCTTCTCGGCTGAAGTGGTGCTTGACCACAGAGAGGATAAACACGTAATAGCTTTTCCCGGCTTCATAGATATGCACGTACACCTTAGAGACTTCAACGAAGCCTACAAAGAAACAGTCGAGACAGGGACTAGGGCGGCTGCACGCGGAGGTATAACGCTTATAGGAGATATGCCAAACACGGATCCACGGATAAATAGCTACAAGGTGCTCTTAGAGAGGAAGAAGCTGCTAAGCAGTAAGTCTCTAGTCGACTACTACGTATACATATACGTTCCAGAGCGTGGAGACGAAGTAGAAGCTATGGTCAGCGACCCCGATGTTAGAGGGATGAAGCTGCACCCCGATGGAATGAGACAGCGGTACCTAGATCGCGCGCTTAAAGTTCTAGCCGAGCAAGGTAAGATAGTAGTAGTACACTCCGAAAACCCCTTCATGATAGACCAGCTTAAAACAAGTGTTAGCGAGCACCGCTGCTACAGGAGCGTAGAGGTCGAGCTATGGGGCATAAGGCTCGTTGGAGACCTGATCTCCACTCTAGATCTAGATAGGCTTAGAGTACATGTAACCCATGTGACAAACCTCTACACCTACCTAGAGGCCAAGAGGTACGGGTTCTCAACAGATACCTGTCCACACTACCTACTGCTAGATAGCGACCACTACCACATGGATACCTGCTACATGAAAGTAGTACCACCTATTAGGGGATCCTGGCATAGAACTACTCTATTAGAACTATTCTCTGCTGGCTACATAGATATCCTGTCAAGCGACCACGCACCCCACGGGCTACAGGAGAAGACCTGCTGCCCCAAGACGTGTCCAGCAGGCATTAATGGGATAGAGATAATGGGTCCATTAATGGGAGACCTGTACGTAAAGGGAGTGATCAGCCTCTCCAGGATCTACAGAGCACTAAGCCTTAATCCGGCTAAAGTACTAGGCCTCAAGCGATACGGGTACTTTAGGAAGGGGTATCGAGGCAACATAACAGTCATTGATCTATCGGGCAGAACCGTCGTCGACCCCGAGAAAATGGCCGTTAAGAGCAAGTACAGCGTGTATAGGGGATTCGTGTTCAGCTCTAGCGTTAAATATACAGTAGTTGGTGGTAGAGTAGTCTATCCAGAAGAGCTATCAGGCGAGAGAACGGCTAGAGGTGTTGGAGAAGTTGAGAAAGGATAGCAAGTTATCGGTCTCTGTGACCGGTATAGAGCTTAGACACCCAGTAATGAATGCTAGCGGGATCTTAGGTGATTCGGTAGAAGGCGTTAGGAGACTGATAGGCTCTGGTGTATCGGCTGTAGTAACCAAGACCCTCACCCTAGAACCCCGTGAAGGCTACCTACCCCCAATACTCGTTCCACTAGAGTATGGTTTACTGAATGCAGTGGGTTTAGCTAATCCCGGAATAGACTATGTAGAGACCCTGGTTAGAGAAGCTCACTCTAGCGGCTTACCAATAGTAGTTAGTATTGGTGGTAGGGATCCAGACGAGTTCCACGTACTCGCTGTGAAAGCCTTCGAAAGCGGAGCCGATGCTCTAGAGCTTAATCTAAGCTGTCCACATACACCTGGATACGGCGTGGATACGGCATCAACTCTTAGCACGCTCAAAGCAGTAGCAGACTCTGTTAAATCAGTTACTACAAAACCCGTATGGGCTAAGCTAGGCTATAACAGGAGCATTCTCGACGAAGCTGGAGCATTACTAGAGAAAGGCATAGACGCTCTAGTACTAATAAACACTATCCCGGGTATGGCTATAGATGTCTACGCTAAGAAGCCTATACTAACGAACAGGTACGGTGGGCTATCTGGCCCCGCTATACACCCTGTAGCAGTATACACAGTCTACACCGTCTACAGAGAGTACCGTGCACATATAGTAGGAGCTGGAGGAGCTCTAGACTGGGTCTCCGCTCTAGAGCTCATACTAGCTGGTGCAAGAGCCGTCCAAGTAGGCACTGGATTCTACGTTAAAGGGCTCCGAATAATAGAGGAGATACTAGACGGTATAAGGGAGTACATGGATAAAACCGGTGCAAAAAGCCTAGAGGAACTCATCGGCTCAGCTGTAGACTAAGCTTTTCTCCCCCACCCTCCTTCCTTGGATGCACTGTGCCCGGTAGCTAATAAACCTGGAGAGCAGGTAGAGGCGTATAGAGGGTTCTGGAGGGATTGGCTAGTGGTTGTAGAGCCTACTATGGAGCTTAGATGGGAT
>QMWW01000115.1 GCA_003661825.1 Thermoprotei archaeon | reverse complement strand
GTCTTCTATAGCCTCTACGACTTTTCCAACGCTAGCAGTATATCCTAGGTCTCTCAACGCCTTCATCAACGCTGTAAACCCTAAGATCAGGTGGTTCCTAGAAGCTTGTATGCCCATATGTCCTATCCTAACGACTCTTCCTCTCAATCTACCCCAGCTGCCAGCTATCATTACACCATACTTTTTCCAAGCTATCTCTCTCAACTGCTCACCATTTATTCCATGTGGTACCTCTATAGCCGTAACTGTAGGAGAAGCATGTTCTATTCCAGCAGGATAAGGGTTAAGACCTGCTGCCTCTACGGCGCTCCAGGAAGCGGCTCTAGCCCTTTTATGCCTTTCATAGACGTTCTCCAAGCCTTCCTCAAAGATCATGTTGAGGGATTCGTCTAGAGCTCTAACCAAGTGATCGGGCATAGTGTACGGAAACTCTCCTTTACCGTCTAGCTCTTCCTTCCACAGCTTGAAGCTTAAGTAGAAGCCTCTATACCCTACTCTCTCTATTTCATCCCACGCACGCTGGCTAATACTAACTATGGTTAAACCCGGAGGTATATTTAGAACCTTCTGGCTTCCACCTATAAGTATGTCTATACCTGAAGAGTCAACGTGTACAGGCACTCCCCCAATGCTCGAAACAGCGTCAACTATCGATAGAGAGCCGAAGCTCTCCGCGATCCTAGCGATCTCGTGTACTGGGTTTAGTATGCCAGATGGCGTATCACAGTGCACTAGCGTAAGAGCTTTTACATCAGGGTTTCTCTCTAGAGCACGTTCTATGGCGGATGGATCAACCGACCTTTTCCAATCAGCTTCAAGGACAACGGGTTCGCCTCCATACATTCTGACTAGATCTGTGAAAGCCTCACCGAAAACCCCATTAGATATGACTAGTACCTTATCGCCGCGTTTAACCGTGTTAGCTATAGCTGCTTCTAATCCAAGCATTGCTTCTCCTGATAAGACATATACATCACTTTTACTAGCTCCTATCAACTGCTTCAGCTTACCGATAACTCCTTTATACAGTTTCGTGAACTCCGGATCTAGATCGGGATTTGTAGTTTCCCTGATCATAGCGAGCTTTATTCTACGAGGTATTTCAGTAGGTCCTGGTGTTAGTATGTATCTATCCGTGTATAAGCGCGGTATTTCAGATCACCTCTAGGTATGTACTAGTAGCTCGAAGAGACTAAGGGAATAGTACCCTAAGCTAGATTGTGGGGGTCAGCAAGGGTTGGAGATCATCACAGAGCACTCCGCATTGGAGTCATTCATCATCGATAAGTACTCTATAGCTTTGGAGAATATTATAGCTTAACCGGGCTAAGCCAGCCTATACTCCCTACCAGCACGTACTATGACTCTAGCATCTCTAATCATTTCTTCGAGGAGTCTACGCTCTGCTGTAGAGAGCTTTCCTACTTCACTTAGCGGTATTGGGAACTTCTTTTTGAACTCTTCGTAAAACTCTTTATCGACAACGAGAGATCCCACTATTTCTATTTTACCCTCTAGCCTTAGCTCTTCAAACGAAGAGTACCCGAGTACGTCTACTGCTTCTCTAAAGTTCATTACTGGCTTGGGGAGAGAGTTTTCATGAGAGCTCTTCTCGGCACGCTGTTCCTTAGTAATTACTTCTTTTTTCAATTCTTCGAGTTCTCGGCTAAGCCTATTTAGTGCTGATCTTATGCTACGCACCTCTTTCTCCAAGCTAATAACTCTGTCTACTAAGCTCTTCAGCTCTTCGTCCCTGGTTCCACGAACCGCTTCCTCTTCGGTACTAGCTATCTCTGAGCTAATGCTTTCGGTTTTCTCGGAATCAGCTTCTACTCTAGCCTCAGCTTTCTCGGAGACTCTGCTCGGTCTAGGTTTCCCCCTATCCTTTGAGAGAATATTGGACACAAACCACTCGCCCTTATCTGTTAGAACGTAGCCTCCTCCAGCTTTATCAATATATCCGCTGTTTTTCAGCCTATACACTATGCCTCTTATAGTAGCTAAGCTAATGCCCAGAGCCTGAGAGACATCCTTTATGGAGGATCCAGGGTTTTCGTATAGAAAAATCAGTACCTTTGCTGTAAGCGTTTTAGCGCTCACTGTATACACCAAGTCTATGTAGAGATACGTAGCCTCTAAATAGAACTATAGTGTTTAAAATGTGTTTTATAGTATAGCTTTATCTCCGTGGGGTTAGCTATTTTAGGGTGAACGCTAGATATGTTAGGTAAGCCTAACAGTGGGTGAAAGGACTTGAGCCAAGGGTACTCGAGCAGACCGGCTTTATTCGACGAGGAAACTAGGAGAGCTTTAAGAAAGGTCTTCAGCGACTTTAAGAGAAGCCTTGTAGACTACCTAATACTATCTGATAGTGGATGCCCTACATGTAGCGATGCTAAGCGCCTTGCAGAAGAAATAGCGCGGGTCTCGGACAGTATAGTTTCGTTCAAGTTCTTAGATAGAGCGCATGTAGCTGAAAAGCTAGCCGTTAGATACGTGCCAGCATTCATATATGATACAAGGAAGAGGAACATAAGGTACTATGGGCTACCGAGTGGACAAGAATTCACACCGTTCATATACGTTCACAGATACATAGCTAATAACGAAATAAACCTGCCCAGAGGCATAGTGGAGTTGGTAGAGAGCATTGAAACCCCTATCCACGTAAAGGTATTCGTCACGCCTGAATGCCCATACTGCCCAATAGTAGTTGACGCTGTAAATCAGATGGGGATCGTGAACGACGACATAATAGTTGAGACCATCGAAGCGCTGGAACTACCGCTCGAAGCCGATATGTATCACGTAATGTATGTTCCCTCAGTAATAGTGACGGATCCAGCTAGGTGGATGGAATACGGAGCTAAACCCTTAGGAGCGGTAAACGGGTATGCACCTATAGAGGATGTAGCTAAGGTAATATATGAAGCATCCCGCAAACTCGGAAAAAGATAGGTGCTAGGAGTGCCCCGAAGAGCTAGAAGGAGAACTGAAGAGTACCTAGAGGCGATTTACGAGATAATAAACCGCGGAGAAAGACCAGGCGTTAGAAGACTAGCTAGAGAGCTAGGAGTAAAGCCTAGTAGCGTGCTAGAATACCTTCGCAAGCTTTGCAGAGAGGGATTCATAGACTACAGGTCTGGGGGAGAGATAAAACTAACAGATAAAGGCCTAGAAGTCGCACGCGAAATGCAGAGAAGACATCAGCTGATAAAAGAGTTCTTGATACTACTCGGCGTTTCGCCCAGTATAGCCGAGGAAGACGCTTGCTATATTGAGCACGGAGTCCATGAGGAAACACTGAAGAGGATCACCGAGTTCATCAAGAAGATTAAGAGAAGAAGCAAGCTATGCCTCTGACCAAGCACGTAGCGGCTACGTATATAGTAGCACGATTTAAAACCTAGGCTCATCTCCTCACAAGTTCTAGGATTAGCTCAACTAAGTCATCGTACGTTATTCCAACCAATTCTACTTCTTCGCGGAACTTCCTCAGTATGTGTGGGATTTCTGCTACTCTCTTGTCCCGTAGCGCGCTCTCAAGTCTATCAATAGCTTCTTCCGGATATGCAGAGAAGTCCCCACTTATCACTACTTCTCTTACATGGTCTCCTTCTAGCTTAATATCGATCTTCAGCGTTTTACCCCTCTTAGCGCGTCTAATACCAGTTCTCCACATATCCTACTGAACACCGCTTTCCCCGTTAATGCTTAAGAGCATTGTACGGGTTAGTAGAACACCGCGTATACCCTCTATTCCTGATACGAGCTCCTGGATACGGGAGCTATCGCCTCTAACTATGATTGTTAGCATACACCTCTCTCTATCTAAGTGTATATGAGTAGCTGATACGATTACATCGAGGAATTCATGTTGTATATCTGTTAGCTTCTCATCAACACCTTTTACTTCGTGATTGTACGCTACTCCTACCACACCGTATACCTTGCCCCGTGTTTTCCATTTGTACTCGTTGATGTAGATCCTCAGGGCTTCCTGTATGATTTTAGACTTACTCCTGGCTTTCAGCGCTTTAGCTATTCTATCAAGCTCTTCTGCCAGATCACGGGGTATATATACGCCGAATTTAACCGGACCAGCCAACTCCGGTCTCCAGCACTCAAGTACTTACTTAATTGGTTATTAGAGGAAGTAGGGAGTAAATAGAGTTTACTAATATGTTCTACGCTTACTTCTTGAAGATCCGCTCTCTAC
>QMWW01000114.1 GCA_003661825.1 Thermoprotei archaeon | reverse complement strand
TGCCATCTATCACCTATTATAATCTCTATTTCTACATTACATTAAAACTATATCCTAGTCAAGACCTAGATGATATTGGTCTAACTATTACCTACTCCTCTATATACTTTCTGATAAGTCTTCTATACACTATTATGCTAATATAGTAGACCGCTATTACCGAGGCTACTATCTTCATAATATTCGTGGCGACTTCGCTTAAAGGAGCATTGAATACTATTATCGATCTGATAGCGTCTATAGCCCATGTTACTGGAAATATTTTTGCCAAGAACCGCATCCATAGAGGCAGCCATTCGATCGGAAACCATATACCTGTAGTGAAAGCAAGCATTAGGCCAAGTATTACCGATAGACTGCTTGCACCATGAGATGTTTTAGTAAACATTGACAGAATTATTCCTATACCAATACTAATTAGAGCGGCCATAATTAATAGCGGTGGGACAAGCCAGTGTGCGACATTAAGCGGCTTCCATAAGATTATAGCGACAAGTGCTGAGAGACCTAGCACTATGATCCCGGAGATTGTTTTCCCTATAAGCAAGTCTGTTTCAGACGCGAGTGTTGAAAGTAGTCTCTTCAAAGTCTTCTTCTCATTTTCTTCAACAACTATTAGCGCCCCCAGTTGAACCCTCCATATAAGAACATCATTCCAATAGCTCCTATAGTATACCAGCCGATAATGCTTAATAACGTTGTCTTACCCGCTCCATTAGGACCTAATAAGCTATAGACAATGCCTTTCTCAATAGAAGGGCTAATGTTCTCTAATACAGTTTTTCCACCAAATTTCTTAACAACATTTTCCACGATCAATACTGGCTCGCTCAAGATCCCATGGTCTCTCTTATAAAATCCAGGAATATATTGTGAAGGATATTTATAAAAGGGTAATGATACTCTGTGATGCTAGATATGATAATGGCATTTATTCTATAATGACTTCTTAACCTACATTAAGAGATAATGAGTCCTTATATTCTATCGTATAACATAGCTTTAAACATTAGATCTTTTTATGCGGCCTCACTAAAGCTGTCTTAGGAGTTAGGATTTTTATTTCCATGGATTCCTTTCATAATGATATAATAGGTAGGTTATGATCCTTGTTTCCTCAACTTGTTTACTAGTGTCATCAGTCTTCTAACCTTGCTTGGGTCAACGGGGTTTGTTGTAATACTTTTTACCTTGAAGTATGTTCCTACTATAAAACCGTCGGCAAGATCCCAGTATAGCCTTATGTTGTCGGGTGTAATACCGCTGCCAATTACCACGGGTTTATCGGATATGCTTTTTACGTAATAGGCTGTCGAGGGATCTGGTGGCTCGCTTGTATGCTTGCCAGTCACTATTACTGCGTCTGCCTTCCCTCTCGTAATAGCTTCTCTTACAGCCATATCCAAGTCCATTACAGGCTTGCCATGCTTTACATTAACATCGGCAAATACTGCTACATCATAGCAGTTTAGGCTTCTCCGTTTAAGCATTATTTCACGAGCTACTGGTGTGAGCAAGCCTTCTGGAGCCCAAATGTGTTCTACAAGAGCATTTACTCTTATAAAATCAGCATTAATAATACAGGCAATAGCGTATGCTTCAGGACCACTATTCCTCAGTAAGTTAAGCCCTATAGGGCAGTCAACTATCTTCTTTAGCTCCCATGAAATTATAGAAAATGCGGCAATAGTCTCGGGGTTCCTAACTCTAATAGAATACGGTGTATCCATGAAGTTCTCGACAATAATCGCGTCCACACCATTCTCAACTAGATTCTTTACATCTCTTACAGCTCTCTCAAGAACATCCTCAAAAGAACCCATATAATCGGGTGAGCCGGGCAATGGAGGTAAATGAACTACGCCGATAACGGGCTTCTTTGAGAAAAACCCCTTAATATCCACTCTCAAACACCTTTAATAACACCTATGAGACACTATGCTTTAAATAACTATTAGCTGAACGTTAAGAAGATGTTTAAAGCAGTTAGCGAAAAACAATGCTTTATGGTACGGTGATTCTCGCTGGCCATGGCGTCTCCATTAACTTATAGGCGAGCTTACAAGGCACTTTCAATACGAAGGTCCATACGAACTTGTGTGCAGCCATAATACCCTTTTGTGTAAGCCTAAGCCTCTCCCCACTACCCTCAATGAAGCCTAGAATCTTCATTATCCTCAAGGCCCATTTGAATGGCTTGGGCAAGTTCTCGAGACTGAGACCATACTTTTCTCTAAGAAACTTCGTGTCAAGAACTCCTCTATAGAATAACTGGTCAGCCACTATCCTAGCTGTTTTCTCAGATACTGTAACGTTTCTTCCAGCAACTACGGGTAGCTTACCGTTTAGTAGAGAGCGTATGTATTCGTTAATAGAATGGACATTTATCCATTCATATGTTCCTGTAAAGCCGAAGGCTCCTGCTCCAAGAGCTATGAGTGGTCCTGTCATCTCAAGGTTTACTGTAGAGTAGTCTCCAAGCTTGCTCCACGAGTCTATTCTTATCATATGGTAGCCATAGTCCTTTAACACTTCTTGGGGGAGGCTAGCAAACTTTTCAAAGAGCTTAACGGGCTGCTTGACCTTGCCTCTGATAGCGTCGTTCCAGATAATGGCTTGCCGTGTTATAAGGGTCGGATATACTGTTATCTGCGTGGGCTCTAGTTCTCCCGCAATTCTCAAATCTTCTTCCCACATACCAAGATCCTGGCCCGGGATCATGTACATGAGGTCTATGTTTACGAGACTATACCCGGCTTTCCTAGCATTCTCGATCGCAACAATAGATTCTTCAGGCCCATGCCTCCTACCGAGCTCACGGAGTAGGCTCCTATGGAATGACTGGACTCCGATACTAACCTCACTAACACCTGCATCTCGTAGAGCAAATGCTTTAGACTCGTCAGCCAGGTCATCGGGATTTGCCTCGATGCCCAGGCTTGCCTTCCAGTTAAAGACAGACTTTAGTTCTTCGAGTATGCTACGCCAGAAGCTTGGAGGAGCAAGACTAGGTGTCCCGCCACCGACATGCGCGTCAACGACTACCGGGTCGTGTTCGCTAAGTAGTTTACCAATAAGCCTAATCTCTTCAACTAGGGCCTTAGAGTATTTTTCGAAAACTTTCTCATTCCATAGCCCGCGATAGTAGGGGCAGTATCTGCAGAAAGACCTGCAGAATGGGAAGTGGATATACAGGCCAATCTCACGCTCATTAATCTCCCGGACTAGTTTACGATGCTCACTCTCATCAATTCTCTTAAACTCTATACTAAAAGCTCTATCAACAATAAACGACCAAAGCCTCCACGTATCCTCGTAAAGAATGTCCACCAAAAGGTACACCATGCTATAAACGTGGGTGCACCCTAAAAGCTCTTTCTTTAACAAGAACAATTACGTAGCCATTACTAACTTCTCAGAACAAGGCATAGCAACTTGTTTCTAAGATTTGGTCCGCAGTCATTCCTTACGGGCTATAATGATTATGATTGGGAATCCATAGAGACTTACTTCATGCCTCACAAGTATATTAAATCCCACGTCCCTGAGAAACCCGTCTAGCTTGATCGGTTTACAGTTAAATATTGTTGGAAAAAGCTTGCCCAAAAACTTATAGACTTTAATGGATCTACATGGCTTATCTAGGATCGATATTGCCAGGAACTTACCTCCTTTTCTAAGAATCCTTAAAGCTTCAGTGAGGGTCTTCATTAGGTCTTCGTAAGCGAGTATTTCTAGTGTGAATACAGATGTGACCAAGTCGAAGCTCTCATCCCTAAACGGGGGATATAGAGCATCTGCTAAAAGTAGGCTGGCATTAATCTTGCCCTCTAGCTTCTTCTTAGCAACCCTGATCATACCGCTAGCTATGTCCAAGCCGACAACCGCTTTACATTTATTAGAAAGCCATTTGAGAACCCTACCAGTACCACACCCTATATCCAGAGCATACTCGCATCTATCCAACTCTACGAGATTAAGGCCCTTCTCAATAACATCCCACTCAAAAACACCCAATAAGTCATATATCCTACTAATCGTGTTATAGAACTTAATGATCCTGTTATACCTTTTCTCCAAGCTTATACAACCTCTAAGATAATAAGGCCTCTAAACAATACACCCTGATCTAGTAGTCGCTAAACCTGGTTATAGACGTTGCCACGATTCCTGGTAAGCGGAGTAAAAAACTAGGATAGCGTTATCTTAACTATTATGATAGCTACCATGGTTTAACATAGTCTAT
>QMWW01000113.1 GCA_003661825.1 Thermoprotei archaeon | reverse complement strand
GTGTCTATAATGGAATACGTAAAACTGGGATGGACCGATATTAAGATCTCGAAGATAGGCCTTGGAACATGGCAGTTCAGCGCTGCATGGGGAGTTACTGAGTACGGGAGAGCTAAGGCAATAATAGCTAAAGCTTACGAGGTAGGTATCAACTTTTTCGATACAGCAATGGTATATGGAAGAGGGATGAGCGAAGAATTTCTTGGTAAAGCGTTAAAGGAGCTGAGTATAAAGCGGGATGAAGTTGTTATAGCAACAAAGATCCCCGGGGAATACTTGTCGCCAGATGATGTGTTCAAATCTGTTGAGCGTTCTCTTAAGAGACTAGGCGTAGAATACGTGGATTTAATGCAGATACACTGGCCTCCATGCTGGCACCATCATCCCACGTGTAAATACGCTAGAGCCCTCGAAAGACTAGTCTACCACGGCAAAATAAGATATGTTGGGGTAAGCAACTATCCAGTAGAGCTAGTAGAAGAGTTAAGAAGTTGTTTTTCTACAATAGATATAGTCAGTATGCAGTACAGATACAATCTCGTCGAGAGACAAGCTGAAATAGAGCTCATACCCTATGCCGAAGCCAACGACCTAACGTTCTTTGCATGGAGCCCTATAGCAAAGGGTGCTTTAACTGGTAAGTACAGCATAGAAAATCTGCCAAGATTTAACGATGTTAGAGGGGAGGATCCGCTCTTCCACCCAGAGAATTTTAGACAAATTCAACCAGTAATTGAACTATTAAAGAGGCTAGGCGCTAAATACGGAAAGAAGCCTGTACAAGTAGCACTAAATTGGATCATGTCATATAGCCCAGTTATAGTTCCTATACCTGGGGCTAAGTCTCCACAACAAGTAGAGGAGAATGCAAAAAGCGTTGAATGGAGGCTTAGTTATGAAGATTGGAGATCACTAGATGAGCTAAGCAGGAAAGTTAGAATATCGTATGCTATATGGTATCTCGAGTAGTACTCACCAGGTAGAGTATAAGGGTTACGAGAGGCGCTGGTGGAAGCCCTGTTGGTAATTCTTTGAACTTAACTATTTCGATCCAGGCTAGCTCTTTTTTACTGGGTTCGTTCTCCCTGTCACTTACTACTATTGCATAGTCATCAACGTTCTTGATCTCGTTTATCGAAAGTTCAGCTCCATGGTATCCTGCGTAGATAGCTTTACCTACTTTAAGCACCTCTTTTACATCCTGTAACTCTGGTAATATAATAAGCGGTTTACCCCGCTTATACGCGTACTTATGTGCTTCGGGTACACCTATTTGAGCAGCTGCTCCTACGGGTTTAACTATAACTGGTGTAACATCTGGGAAAACATAGACTGATCTAATGAAGTCTAGCACCCTCTGTACGCTTGAAGGGCTGTAAAGTACTGCGTACTTCACTAGACCTCACCTCCATCTAACTTTTCAGCGATATACATAGCTATAGCGTAGGCTAGCGGTACGGGAACAGCTTCTCCAACTAAGTTATACTGTTCATCCCTACCCCCTATAAAAACGAACTGATCAGGAAAGCCCATAAGTCTTGCCTGTTCTCTGACAGTTATAAGCCTGTCTTCAAATGGGTGTATAAATCGCGAACTACCAAGCACTGTAGGCGCTATTTTATTGGGGTCTAATCTAATAATATTGGGCAAACGTCTTTTAGCCCCTTCATAATATATTAGTGCTTCTCCCCATCTTAGTCTGGCTACTCTTCTATGCTTCTTTTCCGGGAAAGGTGGCGGGGACTCATGATTAGGTGGGAAATTCCCTGGTGGTGGGAGATCCCCTATAGCTTTCCCCACAGTTATTCTTTTGTCAATGGGTTTAGGCATTATTTTGATGTTTGATATAAATACGCGTAATCTATGACTAGGGGTTCCGTAATCTTCAGCTCTTAATAAGTTAAAGTATACTGAACTATATCCTATTCTGCGGAATTCCTTTATCAACGCAATTTTCAACCCATCGTCTAAAATTGCTGGCACATTCTCCATAACGAATACTCTAGGTTTTATCACTCCAAGTATCCTTATGAAGTGTAGAGTTAGCTGACCCATAGGATCTTTGTATAACCTATCAATTGGATTCTTTTCTCTACGTGGATTAGCGCCAGTAAATGGCTCACAAGGCGGGCTGCCTATAACTACATCTACGTCATTAAGGTCGATATGCTCTGAGAGCGTATACGAACTAATATTCTTTATGTCTTCTAGTAGAACTATCGTAGAGGGAAAGTTCAACTTATAAGTTAGTGCAGCTGGTCTGAAGTTATCTACTCCTAGTAGGATTCTATACCTCTTTGATAGATGAAAGCCTTCTGAAAATCCGCCTGCACCGCAAAAAAGATCCACTACCTTATAGAGAGGTTTCACAACTAGTCAGCACCTAGTTTACTTAATTCCCGGTCTATTTCTTCTATTTTCTTTCTAAGGAATCTAGTAATCTCTTCTCTGTTAGATTCGATTAAGATTTCACCATCTATCGGACAGGTAAAGTCCAGTTCTATTGCCTTATCTAAGCTATATCTTCTGCCACATACCGGGCATTCATATATAATGTTTTCCTCTTCATACTTTAACAGCAGTTCAAGCTTTTCTCTAGTCTTCTTTAACCTGTTAATGAGCATTCCCTCAACTTGATCCCAGTTTATTGTCCAAAAATGCAGAACTTTATCTCCAACTCTTCTACCTCGGCAGCTTAGTAAGGCTTCATTGCTTAGTTTTTGCAGGATTTTTCGTGCTTCGTTTGATTTCACTCCAGCATCTCTACCAATGGTTTCTTCGGGAGCGCTTCCATTGGATTCTATTATGTGTTTAATAACCTTTCTAGCAGTTTCTCCATACATCTTACCAATTAACTCGAGTAGTATGTTCACATAATACTTAGTGTTTTCATCAATTACTACTCTACTCGTCTTTACCGTTTTCCTTGGCAACTCTAACCACTCTTTTACCTCTGGCTGAAGGCACTATAATTATCTTTGCATTCGGGAATGATATATATAGCTCTCTACCATTGTAGAACCTATCGAGAAATATTGCGAGTGCAGCTACTTCTGAGTGGGGTTGATTCCCTATAGCGATATTGTAGTCTGCTAGTTCATAGAAGTATCTTGGAACTTTCTCTGCCCCCACTAATACCAATATATCTTTGTTATCCTTTCTTACCTTATCTATGACTTCATCTACAGGGATCCCATACATTGTTAAGTGGACTACAATACCTCCTTTTCTCTTCCAATTAACTATATATTTATAAGGATCGATCCCGGTTTCTATGTGGAGGTTCCCTCCCCATGTTTTAATTACTTTTCTAAGAGAATTAATAACTCCTTCATCGGGAACTCCACCTAGTATAAAACCATGTGCACCAAATGCTCTTGCCACCAGTCCTACGTGAGTTGTTATCCGTTTATCCCGTCCAGGCCTATGACCGTATCTAAGTACGTATATTTGTACCAAGGCTTCTACCCTTGAGCATATCTGCCAGTACTTTTTTCAGCTGTTCTATGTTTACGTTTTTCTCAGCTGAAACTGGTATTACGACTTCATTATCTTCTTTGACGCCCTTAACTTGTTCTAGTACGTCTCTATAGCCATCTAGCAGGTCTATTTTGTTAAGTACGAGAATAGAGGGTTTTCCTTGAACACCGATATGTGAAAGAATTCTTCGAGCCTCGGCTAGATTTTTGTATATGTAGTTCAGCGGCTTTGAAGAATCTATGACATGTAGTATAATGTCTGCATAACTGACTTCTTCTAGTGTTGCGTAGAACGCTTCTATGATCTCATGTGGAAGATCCCTTATAAACCCAACAGTGTCGGTTACTATTGCAGATACTCCGTCTAATTCTATCCTTGAAGACTTAGGGGATAGTGTGGTAAAGGGTTCGGGACCCACAGGTTTTGAGTTCGCCGTCAACTTGTTGAAGAGCGTCGTTTTACCTGCACAAGTGTATCCTATGATGGCTATATGGGGGTATCCCATCTTGATCCTCCTCATACGCCGGACCATTCTGGTCTTTCTCACCTCTTCTAATTTTCTCCGGATTCTGGCTTCTTTCATGCGTAGCATAGTGTAGTACCGTTCATAGCCGTATCTTCCAGCACCCAGGAAACCGTGTAATTCACCTAGTTTAGCATATCTTATGGCTTCTTTAACTAGTGGTAGTTGGTGCTTAAGCCTGGCTAGTTCTATCTGTAGTTTAGCCTCGATGCTTCCAGCATGATGTTCAAAGATCTGTAAAATCAATAGTACGCGATCTATGATCTCTTTTCCAGTT
>QMWW01000112.1 GCA_003661825.1 Thermoprotei archaeon | reverse complement strand
GGATTATTCCTAGTTGGGGTTTGCATGAGAAGTGGTGTGGTATTTTAGGTATTGACATGGGTGCTTGTAGGGCTGCTAATGAGCTTGTTGATGGTGGTATGGTATGTGTGAAGCCCGTAGAGATCTTAGGTATTAAGATGCCTGAGTATGGTTATACTGAGGAAAAGTGTTGGAATCCCTTTCAATCTCAGGATTTAGGGGTTTTAATACAGTTTAAGAACTACGTTGAAGTTATCTCTAATAATGCTGATCCCTACACGTACAATCAATTCATACAAGCATTAGCCCTTCATGCCATAATGGATTTAATAGAGCATCAAGGAAGATGGTACGGATATAATGAGGAGGGATTTAGGTTTATTTGTGAGAGATTAATAAATAGATTTAAACTCATTCAATTCAATGACTTTTCTAATGCAGTAGCTGAGATCAGAGATAGACTTGAAGAGCTTCAACTAATTAACACTATGATCAAAGATATACGCATAGAGAAAGGGATAATAGCTCCACCTACACCTATTACTCCTAGGTTACGCTAATCCATTAACAGTAGTGATTCTACCAACTGGTGCTGGAAAATCAGTGATTTTCCAGAGTACAGCTCTTACATTAAACCGCGTAGCGGGTGGAACAACAATAGTTATATCATCGCTCTTAGCACTAATCGAAGACCAAATCACCAGGTTAAAAAGACGTGATATTGAAGTATGCAAAATAGATGGTACGGTATCTAAATCTATGAAGCTCAAGTGCTTAAACCGAGCTCTATGCGGGGAAGTACCGCTAGTTTACATGACTCCCGAGCAACTTCAAAACCCTGAAATAGCAAAGCTGTTACTCGAAGGCGACATTAACTACATCGTATTCGACGAAGCACACTCTGTTACCCGGTGAGGTCGTAGCTTTAGACCAGCATACCTCTACGCTATCAAGTCCGTTAAAGAACTTAGGGAAAAAGGTTTCTGGATGCCTGTAGCAATGTTCACAGCGACATTACCAGATACCGAGCTAAGAGGTTTGCTATCAGGACTTAGTGTTAAGAAGTACCTAGTTCTTGATCTCGACATGCAGAGGTATGATATCGGCGAAAACCTTGGTAGGGAGCCGAGAGTTCTAAAAGGACCCGTGCTCAGGGCGAACCTTGAGATAAGCGGTGTTGAGGTGAAGAAACCTGAAGAAAGACTTGAAGCTCTAGTGGAGGTGGTTAAGGAGCTTACTATGTGGAGCGACAACTATTCAAATGGAAAGCCTTGGATAGGCATAGTCTTTACGGGCTTTGTTAAGTCATCTAAGAAGTCTGAGAATGCAGAATACATTGCTAAGTACCTATCAGAGAAGCTTGGTGAACGCATAGCTGTTTTTCACGGTCAATTATCGAAATATGACAAGGAAAAGATTTTAGAGGAGTTATACAGAGCTAGCTGTGGTGAAGCCAAAGAGCCTAGAATTGTTGTTGCTACCAAAGCTTTTGGTATGGGAGTTGATATTCCAAACATAAGATGGATCGTACATTACATGGTAAGTGAAAGTATCGAGGACTACTATCAAGAGATCGGCCGTGGTGGTAGAGATGGAGACATCGCTAAAACTGTTCTTCTCTATGTTGAAGATTATGACTACGTGAGACGGGCACAGCTGATAAGGGGTCAGCTGTTGAAACCAGCTATTGTCTCAGTACTATGGAGACTGATGACTGATGTCTCAAATTTAAGCAACACCAGAACAGTGTTAATACCGTCAACCCTTGTTCGAGCGAGACTCTTTAACATCGTTCGAAGACTTTATGGTGAAAACCGTTCGGCTGGGAAGATTGGCGAGCTATGGAAATCTTAGCTGAGAAAGCTCTTCATGTACTAGCTTCTATCGATGTTATTGATTACGAGATTATTCGCGGCTGGACTACACCGTGCAAAGATGGCTACCCAATAGCTAAGAGTGAAAACGAAGTGTTTAAGCTATATCTCGATGAACGAGGAGGGAGGACTATATACATATCCCCAAGGGATCTTATGGTAGCTACAGATGGTCGAGGTATACCTGTGAGTGGCTACGGCAAGTACTATATTGTTACTTTAAACAGTTATATACTCCCATGGGATCGAGTTGTTGACGCTATTCGTAAGCATGGCTATATGGAGTTTTCGAAGCTGTCCTCGGCTATATCACTAGCTAGGTATATAGTTAATGGTAAGATTGAAGAGGCTAAAAAGGTTATTGAAAGATACTTTGAGCTTAGTATGAAGAGGTTTGAAGGGGTTAGAGCTGAAGAGATTATGAATAAACTTATTGAACAGGCTAAGAAAGAATATATCAATGTTAAACCTCTTGTAAATACTATTGAAGTGCTAATCCCAGAGAGTATTAGGTATCGTGAGCGAAGCTATGATAAACATATCAGAGCCGTAGCTTTTTCCTATGGAATCACTATAGCGTTTCTAAAGCATCATCTGGTACCTGATCTAACGTTAGTGCTCGTTCCATACGGTTATGCAGGTGAGGTTAGACGATACCTACGTGAAATAGCTAAAAGTAGTGTCACACCTATACCTCTAGACATCGATGTCTATGCATATAGGGTTGATGGGTCAAGTGGCAGAAGAGTGATGGTAGCAAAGGAAAGCTTAGATAATTTGAGGGAAAGACTGTATAGAAAGGATCCTACAACAGTTGTTATAGCTGTCTATGAATGGCATGAACACGTGATCGATATAGTTAAGAAGTGGATAGGGTATCGAATGTTAATACCTGTAGTGTTACGTTATATCTAGATCATTTCGGTAAACTGCTATTAAAGGATTATGTCCAAGTAGATATTTGGATGAGGATGTTCATTGTTTTGTGGAGAGTAATGGTTGCCTAGACCGATATTCAAAGATGCTTGTTAACGGGGAAGGCCACTACTGGTTCCTATCAAAAAGATTTAATTTTCCGTTGTTTATGAAATGTGCTTGAAGTTTTGCATGCATAGTTTGATGGAGATTATCATTGCTGTATTCACGGGAGCTATTAGACTTCTTGCTAAGCTTCTAATATGGCTCATAAGTAGGCCTAAGGTAACCTGCAAATTCTATCCAGCATCATTAAATGGCTTTTACTTTCAGCCTCCTGCCTCTACGTTTTATTATCTGTTCCCACCTCCACAGTGTAGCGGGCTAACAGGCCCGCTAGAGATAAGGCTTACATCTAAAATTGTTGCATAATGGAGAGTTAGGAGATTAACCCTACTCTACGAGAAGATCACTCCGTCTACATTTAAAGGGGAATTCTGTGTGAATGGTGTTAAGATGAAAGACTTTGGCGAGCTTGAGCTGAAGTTAAGAAAATGGTTTTACCAAACCGTAGAAAAAGTGGACTTAACTCTTAGCCAAGGACAAGGAGTGGTAGTACCCTCAACACTTCCTAGATTGAAAGAACCCAAAGGGATGGCGCCTCGCTATATTCTTCGGGTAGAGGTAGAGCCTGTAGGTAAGCCAAGTTGGTACACTTTACTAGGCTTAAAAGAGTTCTCGTTTACCAAAGACTGTGTACTTAAAATTCAGAGAATGAGTTCAGGAAGCTGTTAGGAAGAAGATCACGAGATAGGGCACTATCCGTTAACTATACTTAGCTACACTAGAGAGTAGATAGCTGGGAAAAATATAAGGGCTGGTGAGGTGGTGTGTTGCTGTAATAGCTAATATAAAAGCGAAAGATTTGAAGGAGTATTCCAATACAAAAAGGTGTTACATGTATCTAAAGCAATAGAAATGTATTACAAAATGTACGTAGCTGATCAGCAAACAGCTTCTTACATTTCACTCTTTTACCTATGCTATATGAAGAGTAGGAGAAGGGCTGCAGGAGCTATCAACGCTTCGTAGTCAGAGCCTTTTAGGAGATCGAGCTGTTTACTTGTTGCGACTATGAGTCTTCTTCTTAGAAGCTTCATTACCGTTCGTGCTCTATCTATGATGTCTTCCCGTTGAGGTGAGACCGTTACCTCTACTGGGATTATCTTTGTAATGGATGTGTATGCGTCATAGTACCACACTATGCAATCTGCATATTCTTCACCTTTGTATACACCTCTTCCATAATTTGAAGTTTCTTCACCGTATTTGAGCAAGGTTATGCGTGCAACATGGCTACACACAACTGATTCGTATAGAGATGTATATAGTTGCCAGGGCCAGCCCTTCCTCTCGTATCTAGCATTGATGATCACGTTCTTTACGGCTTCAACTATGTTTTTCCTATATCCCTGTGATACCCAATACACTGAGTGGAACATGAATGGGTCTGTGAAT
>QMWW01000111.1 GCA_003661825.1 Thermoprotei archaeon | reverse complement strand
GTTTGTAGAATGCGCTAGGAATAATCGGTGATAAATTTATGAGTGAAGAATACTGTGGGATATACGATATCAGATTCCTCATGAAGAGAGGAATAATTCTATCTCCTCCGCTATGGAGAACACTGAAAGCTGTAATAGAACTCAAAGAAGCCACAGCTGATGATTTATCGAAGAAGACGGGTAGACCCCGAACAATAGAGTCTAGGTACCTTGCCGAATTGAACAGGCTAGGTATTGTAGCCCGTAAGAGGATTAGCCGTAGAGTATACTATATTGAGGCTATAACAGCTGTCAAAAAAGCCCTAGAAGAGCTAGGGCCAGATATACCTGTAGAGCACTTAGCACACCAGATAAGCTTACCAGCAGATATAGTGAGAATAATAGTTGAAGGAGTTAAAGCAGGTAAGTACTAAGCCATAGAGTTAGAGTAGAGGGAAGAAGGTACTACGGGCTACGGCCTAATTGAGACTTTCAAAGTTTTTTCTCTATCACCGTCATAGTATTTTACAGAGATAGAAAGGTCTTTAATAACACCATTACCCATGTTTTCGAGGAGATTAGTTAGTGCTTCCATAAGCTTCTTCAGCACTCTACTCCTACTTCCTAGGTTGTGTATTGTTATGAGAGCATCGAATCTCCTGACTAGGTCTTCCCTAGCTTTAAACGATACCACTCTGCTTTTCGGCTTTAAATCGATTATAATTATGTTACCATCGCGTTTTACAGCATCCTCGCTATAAGGTAGCAGATTTGGGTTCAATCCGTTAAAACCCCCGCAGTAAAGTGTTATTCGCTAAGACTCTTATAGCGCGGTTTCTATATATTTTCCTTGCGTAATTAGGGGCTTAGCCGATTTAACCATTACCCTTATATTGAACAGAGAGACTTTTTCACCAGCCCACATTTATCAATGAAAACCTTTAACGAAGTACTTCTCCGTAGAGCCCGTGAACAGTTATGGGAATGCTTTAAATCCCTTTAGACCATAATATATTAGTGCGCGCCGACCCCTAGGACACCCCGTTAGCAGCGGGGAGGGATGATTAGGGGGGACTCCCCTGGGCATTCCACTTCTACTACTTATAGGTTTCCGCGTAGTTTTTCTACATATTCTCTAAGCGTCTTAATGTTCCACTCGTGTACGCTTCTCCTCCTCTTATCTATACGTATCCCAAGCTTTAACGCCTTCTTAGAGTCTAGTCCAACAGCTTCCAGCTCGCCTTTGCTAAACCCCCTACCAATACGTAAGCCTTGGTCAATGCCTCCGTGTATTCTTAGTATAGGCTTTTTGACCAGTGGTTCTGGGGGTTTCAGCCTCTCCATATCTATCACCAGAGCGCACTATCCTCTATCATGATAGAGCAGTGTACTTTTAATGTTTTCCACTACTATGGAGTAAATACTTAAAACCTGGTAGCTATAGAGTATATTTCGGTGATTCCCGGGAATTGATAAAACGCCTTGTACTCGATGTACTCATACCAAACAAAGTCTCTATAGTAGAATTCGCTGAATCGCTCTCAAAGCTTCCAGGTATCGATGCCGTAAACATTACTGTTAAAGAAATAGATGCTGAGACACAGACTATTATAGTAGTTGTTGAAGGCGAAGACGTAAACTTCAGTGGTGTTAGCGAGCTCATCGAAAAAATGAACGGAGTTATACACAGCATAGACCAAGTAGTAGCTGGTAGAAAGCTCATAAACCTACCAGAGGAGGTTAGTGAAGAGCTCTAGCTCAGCTTAGCCTAAAAAACATGGTTTGTTGATACTGAATGGAGAAGCTCCCGAATATAGTGGAAATCGTAAACTCCATGTTCTCGCAGTCTAGGATTATAGTAGTTAATGGTAGGAAGTATGTTGTTAAAAACTACACCAGTGAAGCTGGACTAGTTAAATGGCTCTTGGTAAAAACAGCTGGTGTAACAGCTAAGGTTTACCCCTATACCGTTGATCCCTCGGAGAGGATGAGTCGTGAGGTACTATTTATAGATAGTATGAAAAATATCATAGACCTACCTCGAGTTATCATAAAGGACTGGATAAGTAAGGTAGTTGTAAGAGAGTTCGTTGAAGGAGAGGTGTTTAGCCCTAGCTCCGGCGTTAGAGAGTATAGATCTATAGGAAGACTACTCGCAGTAATCCACAGCCACGGATTTGCTCTAGGAGATACAAAGTTCCAGAACTTCGTTAAATCAAAAACAGGCTACTACGTAATAGACGGCGAACAAGCTGTTAGAACGGATGACTATAGCTACATGTACTGGGACGTAATGGTATTCTGTGTAACCTGTACCTATGGACTAATAAGCTCTAAGCCCATGGGTTCTCTGAGAAAAATGCAGGAATATATAGCTGGTTTCCTAGAAGGATATGTAGAAGAAGGCGGAAAGAAAGCAGAGAGAGTAATAAGCGTATATAACAGGTTTAACTATAAAGGGCTAGCTTACGTGCTTTTGCCTACGCCATACAACCTATACTATTTTAGGGTGATCGAGGAATTTGTCTAGGTACTGTAGAGATGATGACTTACTCCCGGGACGACTAAGTCAGCGAGCGGGATGAGATATACATACCCGGCTGAAACCCTCTACTCCAAAGATTAGTAGAGGAGAATCCACGGAGAAATGGTGGATTATAGAGGGGGTTAGAAACCCAGTATACGTTAGCTTAGAGAGCAAGCCTAAACCTCTCTACAGAGGAGTACTCCTACTCTACATCCTTATATACCTTATAGTAATCGTGCTAGAGTCTCTCGGCTTAACTCCTCAAGGCTCAATTCTACTAGTAGTTACTCTCTCAATAGTTTTCGAGATAGCTCTACGAGCTACTGGTATCTATCCGCGAAGACTGAGCAGAACGGATATGCTGTTTATCAGGAACTTTATGAGGTCTCTCGGGAACCACGTAGTAAGATGGTCTGTTCCATCTATGGAGATACCAGTAGTAGCCGTGCTTGATAACGGTCTACACCTTGCAGTCTACTATGGCTCAGGTAGCTACCACATACTAGTGTTTAAGCCAGTCGTAAACTACGGCGTGTACAGGTGCGCGCCTAGAGCGAGGATCAAGTGGGTTAAAGCGTTGTCTAGAGATGCGGTGAAAGCGGGGCTTGCAGAAGCGGTATATCCCCACGTAGATATAGCTGGCTCGTGCTATAGGTCTATTATAAAAGCCGTCTCTATACCCACAGCTATTAGCTATAACAGGATATACGATATATTAGAAAAATTCGATGACTACACTAAGAATATAGTGCTGGAGCGGGGTAGTCTACATGACCTGCATCCTCGTCATAGGAGATACTCACATACCAGATAGAGCAGCCGAGGTCCCGGGGAAAATAGAGGATATCATAGAGTCGGGCAAGCCCTGGGATATAGCGGTCTTCACAGGCGACTTCACTGGAAGAGAGGTACTACAGTGGTTCAAGAAACTAGGGAGAGAAACCTATTACGTTCAAGGTAACATGGACTACCTTCCTCTCCCCCAGACCCAGGCATTCACAGTAGAGAGTATAAAGGTAGGTGTACACCACGGTACAGGGGTTTATCCACGCGGAGATACGCGGGGTCTTTCGAGGATAGCTAGATCCATGGGTATAGATTTGCTGTTTACAGGCCATACGCACAGTCCTTTCATCAAGAAAGGGGTTAGTAACGATATCCTACTGGTTAACCCTGGCTCCCTTACCGGCGTCTGGGGCGGAAGCGGCGGATCAATGAAGCCTAGTATGATGATAGTAGAAGTAATAAGCGATGCTCTATACATAACTCACTACGAGCTAGAGGGTTTTACTCTTAAGACTAGAAAAATAGTGGTTAGAAAAAGCGGTAAGGAGTGGGTGCTTCCATAGCTTCGTAGTAGGGTTACTCCATGATCTATAAGCGTACAGGCAAGCTGCTCAAGAAGGTCGATAAGCTGGCTAGAAGGCTGTATATAGCGCGTGGAAAGCTGTATGCTGCCCGCAATGCTTATCATCAAGCTAGAGCGACAAGAGGAATGGATCCCTTCATCGTTGCAACCGCTATGCAAGGGATACCGCTCACCCGTAGAATGCTGGGAGATATGTACCAGAGTTCTGCTGACGGAGACCTTGCAAAGATACTTAAAGAGCTAGAGAGTCTGAAGGAGAAGCTTAAGGCTTCCTACTTCTACCTATACGTAGCAGTAGAGAGTATACTGCAAAGAATACTAAGGGATCTAAGCGAATCCACTAAACAGTTGGACGTTGAAGCAAAGATAGAAATCGTTGATAGAGCATATAGCTCTATGGTAGAACTACGAAGTAGGATAGACTACATGCTACG
>QMWW01000110.1 GCA_003661825.1 Thermoprotei archaeon | reverse complement strand
TCTTTCTTATATCGCTCAATGTCTACTAAAGGTCGATGAGGTACGATAGTGTCTGCAAGAACGGTACAACCTGCTATAACATCTGAGCTAAAGACTGCTACGGGACAATACTTGCAGTTGTCATACTTTTCGCAAAGTATACAACGTTCGTAAGGAAGTTCCGGAGAAAACCTCCTTATTAACGATTGGATTACGTTCTCCTCTAAATAAGCCTTCTTACCCTCAAACTCTATTACACGCATACTAATCACCTCCTTCTACGTATAACGTTGCCCAGCTATCTTTAGTCTCCTTTAATACTACTTTCCTAAGAGTAAGTTCACTTCTTTCTAAAGCATCTCTTAGTAAGTATGCAATTGTACGTACGACGTTCTCAACTGTAGGTATATCGAAATACTTATTTAAGTAGTCGTGGTCGTACTTAGCAATAATCGGTCGAACCATATCGTCAAGACGCTTGAAGTCAATTATCATTCCGTCGAGACGTAGTGGACCGGATACTTCAACTTGCAACGTATAACTATGTCCATGAGGCTTTCCGCACTTTTCGTGTTCGGGTATACGATGAGCTGCCTCGAACCTATATCTTCTTGTTATAGTAATCATCTCACTCCTCCTTTCTTGTTATAGGAATTACTACTTTCGTCATATTACGATCGTAGGCAACTATACCTAACCTTTCTTCACTCTTGATGAGGTAATTATGCCTACGACATATCTCACGAGCCTCCTCCAACGAGACTCCTTCTTCGCTGAATACTTTACTGCATAGTTTACACATTCACTCATCCTCCTTTTCTTCTTTAAGTTTACGTTTTAGTAATATAACAAGTTCTCCTCCTCTCATACCAACGAACATTAGCTTTAGTATGTACTCATGCCTCCATTGGTTAAGTACTTTCTGAACGTGCTCGTCGCTACCTCTTACTATTCTATACTCAAACATCTAATCGCCTCCTTTCTAATACCATCGTGGATAGTGTATCATATCCTTTCTAAACTTTGACCCTGGACATGTCTTATGAGTGTTAAACTCCCGATGGAAGAATACTGAATTTATGCTTAGCCCGAAGGTCTTTATTAGAAAGTAACAAAGTTCGTTTAGTACTTCAAGCTGTTCGTTATTAGGTTCAGTAAGGTCGTAGTTACCTACTAAGCAAATACCTATACTATCAACGTTATGGTACTTCGTATGTGCTCCTGCTTCCATAAGACTACGACCTCTTAGTATTGCATATGAGTTGCCTACTCTCTCAATTCCATAATGATAGCCTATGTCTTTCCACTTCAGTACGTTCGTATGGTACTTACGTATAGCATCCCACGAAACCGTTTTACTATCCTTCGTGAGACTATGGTGAATAATTATCTTGTTTATCATCCTCATAGTTACTTCTCCTTTCTTAGTAGTTTCCAAGCTAAGTCAACTATCTCCTGTGTATTAGGAAGTAGTAAGACTGCCGTTGCTCGTAGTTCTTCCTCCGTTGCTACATCAACTCCTTCGTGCATTAGCTTTCTCAACTTGACTATGTCGAGTCTACGTGCTAGTACGAACTTACTAACAGGGAATGTTTCGATACGTACGTATCCCTCTTCTTTACTTATCAAACCTGTTAGTTCTAACTTCCTCAGAGCTTCCTTTACCTCCTTAGAAGCTACACGGTAGCCCTGTCGGTACAGCTCTGCACGTAAGGCGTTGACGGACGCACTAGCACCAGGTCTATTGCTTAGGTAGGTAAGTACGTCCTCTTCTATTTGTAGTACTTTATCATAATCCATTACTCGTCACCTCCTTTCTTTGGTAACTGTTTCAACCATTCATATATGCGGGTTGCCTCCTTCCTATACGTTGACTCTTTAAACATTGCTATGTCCGTCAAGTCCGTAAGTCCGAACAACTTCTTTGCAAGAAATATACAACCTACGTACTGTTCAGTTTCAAATATATAGAGAGGGCAGTGACGACAAAGTGTATCAGCGTCTCTACAAAGAGTACATGGTTCGTAGCCTGTATCGGGATTATATCTTTCTACTAATCCCTTCCACTGCCTTTCTGTTATACAAGCCTGTTTACCTTCAAAGTTAATTACTCTCATCGTTTACCTCCTTTCCATAAATAAACTCCTTCTAACTCTTTTTCGTCTCTCACGAGACTTACTAACTTAGCCCTTCTAAGGGAGTCCACTGCACGCTCGATTGTAAGTATGTCAATTCCGTGTCGTACACCAAGTTCTACTAACTTACTAAAAGGAACTTTAAGTCGTTGCTGTATGTATGCACGTACTAACGTTAAGGCTTTACTGAACTCAGAAGTAGTAGTAGGTACGATTATCTCATCGAGCGGCCCTTCTAAAGCCTTGAGTAACGCACTACTATAACGTACATCACGTTCGTTAATCGTTAGGCGTTGTTCACTTAGAGCAAGTAGCATCGATAGCTTTAGTAAGTGTACGTGCTGACGTTCCATAACTTCTGCTTTACGTTCGTCATACAGCATTTGTCGTGTACGAAACTTCTTATACCACTCGTCGTAGTATACGTTTGCTTGTTGGTCAATAGTTATTCCGCCTTCGATACGAGATATATCACGTAGTAGTTCAAGTAGCTCGAGTCGTACATCTACGTCTGCTTTACCGGGTAGTGCACGGTCACGATCCGTGTACTCTTGATACACGAATATCACGCGTGAGGGAAAACCACTTTCGAACGCAATACCACTTAGAATCGTTTCGAGTAAACCAAGTGTTGAGCCTCCAAGCAACGTAATTGCGATGTTACGTAGCATTCTATTCCTGCGTGTTATCGTGTTGTCCGTGTCCGTGTCGGGACAGTCATACCAATCCGTTAGTGCAGTGATGATCGTCGTATTCACGCCTGTCGTACCAGTACCAAGTACACGTACTAACTCACGAGCACAGATGAATGCTATTCCGTCTCGTGGTTCTTGCTCCTCCGTGTAGGAGAGTTTGTTAGCAAGTGCCTCCGCCGTTGACCTACGTATTATCGTTGTAACGTCCAGAGCTTCAACGAAGGACTCTGCTATGCGTATAGCCGTTGACTTGAATACACGACCAGTAGGTCCCAACAGCACTACGTAAACGTTTGGAAACAACCGATCTTGACCGAACTCAAGCCAAACGTTACGTCGAACTACAGCCGATAGCGCCGCTACTCCACTGAAGAAGTGAAAGGAAATCGGAGACGGACTGAACGAGCAGTAGTCGATATACTTACTCAACCAACCTTCTTTCGGGTACAGCTCTCTGTTTAGTAGGTGTGTAAATCGTGGCGTGTATTGGTCAGGGATTTCGTTTACGAGTCGTGGTTCTTTCTTTAGTATCTTAATAAGGTCGTCACGACTTAGCTTACTAAAGTCCATCTACAACTCCCTTCAATACGCCTAAGTTTCTTTTTAGTAATCGCTTATCTTTTACGTACATATCTACATTCCACTTACCCAGCCCACGTGGACAATCCTCCAAACGTAGACCGTAATACGCCGCCTTTATCGGTTTAACTGTGTCCATACTAAACGGTTCTAATTGCTTCCAGCCAAGAGGTTCGTCCCAGCGACACAGCCCGAGCATGTGATACTTAACGTTATAACGTTTTCGTAGCTCGATTAGTTCGTTTTCGTACTTTCGTACAAGTAATCGATTGTTATATCGTGACGAAATGCCTATAAATCTTACGTCGTAGTTAGTGACTAACCTAATTACTTGTTCTATCTGTTCTTCGGGACTACCAACGGGAACGTAACCTATCGTACTACGCAGCCCACACGAAAATGCCAAGCTACGAAATGAGAGGAACTCCGTAAACGTATTAGTACGTTCGTTGAAGTAGTCCGGTGCGAACACGTAGTCAGCTCGTAGTTTTTTTGCAAGTATTACGAGTTCGTAGCCCTTTACTAGACTACCCTCGTACGAGCCGTTATCGAGTATCAGCATCAGGTCGTCCTTACGCTTTTCGTAATAGTCACGATAACGTGGATCGTATAAGTACGAGGCTACTACAAAGTGTCCTGTTATATAACCTTCTACGTCCTTAAAGTGATGAACTGGAACTTCTAACGTTAGTAGCATTTAGTCCTCCAACTTCTTTAAGTCTCTCCAATTCTTACCGTACTCTACTTTACACGGAAACGTTTGGTTTTCTAACTCAGGAATCGGCCTCGTTAGTATCTCCCGAGCCCGTTTACCATTCTCTTTAGGAGAGTTCGATTCGAATACGATACTATCGTGTACCGTGAGTGCAAGCTTAAAACCTTCTTCGTGAAGTATATTTAGAGTACGTATTAGTATATCCGCAGCCGTCGACTGAATAGGAAAGTTGTACATCTCCGTTGCTTTCCCTACGTTTATCTTCTTACGACCGAATA
>QMWW01000109.1 GCA_003661825.1 Thermoprotei archaeon | reverse complement strand
GAGAGAAACCGTTGCTTTGGCCCAACACAATGAGGCTCGTTAGAATGGAGAGGTTTAGGAAGTTAGTTAGGAAGGCAGACATCGTATACATACCTAGATTTGTCTTTCCTGTCATACCATTTGCTAAGAAGTTGGGTAAGAAGGTAGTGGTTCATCTACACGGCTACATACCTATCTCTTATACAGCTACAATTCTTGCACCTTACGAAGAGCATAGAGATAGGATAGTACGAGACGACGTATTCCTAGAATGTATAAAGGGCCTTAAGCATTGTCTCGGAGTAGGCTCGCTATGGTGGTTACCCAAGCTTGCAAAGGAGTGGATTCTGCAAGCTGATAAGGTTGTGTGCGTGTCGAGAAGACAAGCTGAAATAATAATTGATCAAGTACCTAAGCTAAGAGATAAGATAGAGGTTGTCTATAACTCGCTTCCATTGGAGCTAATCAGTAACAAGCCTAGGAAAGAAGTCGACGATGTTCCGACCTTCCTCTACGTTGGTGGAGACAGCTACATAAAGGGCTTCCATATACTACTGCAAGCCATGAAGCATCTGGGGAGGCAGGGGGTGAAGGCAAGATTCATTTTTGCAGGTGTATACAGTCAGAGAAATCTCCTAGCACTGAAGCAGCTAGGTGAGAAGCATAGAAGCTTAGAGATTAACGTTGTGGAAAGAGTAGAGCATAGTGAGCTACTTAAACTACATCAGAAGGCTTGGGCACTGATATTCCCATCGATAGTGGAAGAGCCACTACCATACGCTGTTGTCGAGGCCTCAGTGTTGGGAACAATACCCATAGCCGCTAAGGTAGGTGGTGTGGTGGAGCTATTAGGCAACTCAATCACGTCAGAATACATGTTCACACCTAGTAGATACGTAGAGTTAGCTGAAAAACTCATCGATCTTTATTCACTTAATGTAGACGAGGTAAGAACCTTAAGTCTAAAGCTGAGAAGCCATGTCCTTTTAAAACTAGATCGAAGGAAAATAGAGGAGAAAATAGCTCTGATTTTTACTGACTATGCTTTATAATACCAGACTTCTTCCTAAATATATAACAAGGGTGCACGTATGCAAGTAAGATTCAAGATAAGCATCATACTATTGTTCATAGCGATTGTGTCGGGATACTTGGTTATATGGCTTCGCTACTACGGCTACTTATCTCTCAATCAATACGTATCGTTAACTATAGCCGTGACGTTGGTACTTCCGGCTCTGCTTCTTCTATTACGTAACAATTACCCTGAATCAACATATCTAGGTATAAACTTGAAAAAAGTAGTGTGGTTTTTGCCATTATTTCTCCTTCTCTCAGCTATTCTCGAGCTGAGGTTGCTCGGGTATATGGGGCTTTTCACTATTGTAGTACTGGTAATGGGGTTATCGCTTCTAGCTCTCTCCAAGTTGAAAGGAGACTTAACCTCTAAAGCTAGTTTGTTGTTGGCGTTGATGATATGTGTTCTATATGGTGTTTATATACCTAGCTTTGGTAATGATACTTGGCGTGATGTTATCTGAGCTTCGCAAATAATTGTGAGGGGTGGGCTTAGAGCTCTAACAGTTAATCATTCTGCCTATCCTCTACCTGTGGTTCCGATTCTATACGCAGTATACAGCGTAGTAGCGGGGTTAAACACCCTCTGGTCGAGCAGCTTTATCGGCTTGACCTACCTATTTCTTCTTCCGTTATGGGTCTACATAATAGCTAAGCGCTTCAACACAGAACACCCCCATGTATCCGCAATATTACTTCTCTCAACACCGTTGGTAGTTATATGGTCTGTCTGGTTCATTCCACAAGCGTATGCTCTCCTAGCGGCTATTCCTCTACTCTTCCTCGAACTACCACTAGTACTGATCTTCATCTTTGGCGTAGCTGTGGTATTGGGCCACGGTGGATTATCGCTGTGGACACTTACGCTGTTAATTCTTCTAGTCTTCGCTAAGAGAATTTTCAAAAATAGAGTTGAGGTTCCAAGATCAACTAGTATCAAGCTTGCTATGGTAGCGCTTTTCTTCATCACATACAGTAACTACACAACACTTTCAATGATCTTGAGAGGTGCGATCAGCGATGTAGTTGAGGCTATCACGTTATTCCTAGCAGGTGAAAAAATTACTGCGTCTACAGCACCACCTATACAGCGCCCCGTATCCTCGATTCTAGGCGTAGTACCCATTATAGTGCTCACAGTACTAGGAGCCGTGGTTTTGCTTGAACACCGTAATACATTACTACGTCTACTCGCATTCTTCTCGTTAGCTGGGCTAGGCTTGACGTATGTAGGGGTCGCAACATTCCCAGCACTAGATCTACCTAGGTATATAGGTCTAGGATCAACCGTTCTATTAGCAATACTATCACTACAGGGAGTAGAGACCTTGACAAAGCGTGGACGTGCCGGAGCTGTCTACGCTCTACTGCTGATCTTCCTAGCGATAGCATCCTTCGGATTCTCAGGAACAATAATGCCGGGAAACCCATATACAGCAAATCCATACTCGCTTTGGTCTATATCAGGACTCATAACATACGAAGAAGCAAAAGTGTTGAACGACCTTAGCCTACTATTATGTTGCAACAAATATCTAGTGGATTGGAGAGCCGGTGTTTACCTAAGTTACAAATATCTTTGGATACAACCGCGATTTAGAGGTTTCTACGATCCAGAAACTCAAAGCGTCTTTACGTTTGCAGGAAGTTGTGGTCTCTACATAACACCTGAATATCTAGTAGAGTACAAAGGCGTATTTATATTTCGTGAATCGGCGACCAGCATGGTTGAAGCATTTTCTCCAGATATTAGAGCATATTTACTTGACGTAGTACGTAACACATCGGTATCTATGCTCTACGACTCTCACCTGGTTAAGATTTACTACAAGGTATGAGTCTTGTCGGGAAGATCAGCAATATGTTGTTATTCTAATATGCATTGTAGACTTAGAAGAATCTTCGTCTTAGTCCCGAATATAATAGGTTACTCTGGTAATGCTGTAAACGAAAAGCAGCTAATTAAGCACCTATGCAGAGATCGTTACTGTTTCATAATAGCCTTCACACCGATAACCAAAATGTTGAGATTGAAAGAAGTTCGTAAACATATCAATGAATTAAAGAGTGTGTTACCTAAGAACACCGTTATAATACCACTACCAATTCCGCTTACTCCCATGTCATTTTTCGTAGTTTCCATTCTTATCGCACCATTAATCTGGATTGTGGATAAGTTACTTCGTTTTGACCTGCTATACGTAAGATTGTCCCTATTGGCATACGGAATCCTGTTAGTGAGGTCTTTATCTCAAAAAACGTTGGTAAAACTTATGGCTATAATGGAAGACGAGGATCTAGTATGGCGAAGAATCGTGAAGCCTATTTATTCATTGACAGATAGAATAGCTTTTAGCAAGGCGTTTATCATAGGTGTTAATTCTCCGCTACTCTTAAAGAAGTTAGTCCTGAGGAGGAGAACTTTACCGAAAGGAAAAGTGGTGTGGGTTCCGCCTGGTGTAGATAGAGAAAAGATTGAAGCTATAAAAAGAGTCATCAAAAGTAGTGAAAGATCAAAGAGAAATTATTATGTTGTTGGGTTTGTAGGGCTCCTTGCTTGGTGGCAAGGAGTAGATATTCTTGTCAAAACAGTTGCAGAAATCAAGGACTTCCTAGACAAACCCGTTAAGCTATTAATAGTTGGTGATGGACCTGAAAGAAGGAAGATAGAGTTTCTATGTAGAGAGCTGAAGGTTGACTGTACCATAACAGGCTTTATAAAACATGAGGAAGCCCTTAAGCTTATGAAAGAGCTCGATGTTCTAGTGGTACCAAGCATAAGAATGTCGACAACAGAATCAAACATCCCTATCAAGGTGCTTGAGGCATGGGCTCTTGGAGTACCTGTGATAGCGACGAGACATGAAATATACGAATTCATAGGACTGAAGAATTTTGAAGACATCGTATTTTGCGAGCCAGAACCAGAGGATATCGCCCATAAGATACTCATATTACTTAGCAACGAATCGCTTAGGAAGAAAATAGTGGAGAAAAGTTCGAAACTAGTAGAGAGATTCTGCTACGATAGAATAGTGGCTAATATCTTAAATACTATTTGTAGATAGGTGCAAAACATGTTTCCATTATCCGCACTACTCATTAGAAAGTGTATCGCAATAAGATCGGTTCTGAACGTATGTAGCAAAGTTCCACTATTAAACAAGCTCACATTGCTTTTTATAGATTCCGAGGGATTTAGATACTATGCTGAAGCTCAGAATTGGTGGAGGTTCGCTAAGCCCTTTGAGCCTTTAACACATGAATTTCTTATAAGAAATGTTGAGAAAGATGATGTGTTTCTCGATATAGGAGCGCATATAGGTATGTACGCTAT
>QMWW01000108.1 GCA_003661825.1 Thermoprotei archaeon | reverse complement strand
CGTAAGCGGTTTTACCCTGTAGATTACTAGAGTACTACCCATGGCTACTACGGCGTGTCCAATACCTCTATCTAGTAAGAGCCTCGTTATCATCTTCAGATCGGTACTGCTAGGCAAAGGATATGGTTCTGGATGAGTGTGTGCAGAAAAGCACTGCGGTATGCCTGGTAACGATATATGGTCTTTCCTGCCTTCAGCTATGAACATCGTGCCATCGAATAATATGCCTAAGTAATACTCTGTTTTCCACCCTCTCAGCTTAGCTATAGTGTTGAGGAATCTGCTGTGAAGAGTCGTTCTATAGGCTTCTACAATGCAGTTGTATAGCTCGCGAAAGCTCTTGTCGCCGCTGCCGAGAACTATGTTTTCTAACCTGTGGTGTTCTCTGTAGATCTCGGTGCTTTCCCTAATACTATACCTACACTCAACAGGCTCTATAGCTATTTCTTCCGGGTGATCAAGTGATACTAGGAGGTCTTTACACTCGGCATCCTCTACTACATCTTCGGCAAAATTCACTAGTCTGCATAGAAGACCTATTCTTTCGCTATCTCTATCTCTGAGTACTCTATGGTATCTCCACATGTAGGGATTCCACGACTAGGTTCTGGATAGTCTGTACGCTAGATCTATGTATACGTCCACTGCTTTGTACACATTGCTCAGCTTTACATACTCGTCTACTTTGTGAGGCATACCTGGCTCGCCGGGTCCATAGGTGACAGTCTCTATGCCTAGAGCTGTGTAGTACCTCATATCTAATCCGCCAATGCATATCGTTGTTCTAGGAGTTCTACCTATATTCTCGGCTACAGTCTCTGTGAGAGCCTTGACCAGTTGGCTCTCCGGATCGGTTAGTGCGGGATCCATCTTCTCTACTACTACCAGCTCTGTCTTTACCTTTAGCTTTTCCGAGGCCTTCTTTGCGAACTCCTCTAGTTCTTTGGCGACTGTATCGGCTCTTTCTTCAACTATAAGTCTTCTATCGATGCTAAAGCCAGAGACCCCTGGCACTATGTTAATGCTTCCCGGAGCGATCAGCTTTCCTCCAAGCGTAGCTGTGGGGTACTCTCCTCCCGCTAGATCGTAGCTATACCTGCTTCTTATGCTCTGAAGCCTCGGTATATACTCTTCTATGAAGTACTTTGCGACTTCTACCATTTTCTCAAAAGCGTTATCGCCAAGCCATGGCGTTGAACCGTGTACCTGTTTTCCGTAGACTTTTACGTAGCACCAAACCAAGCCCTTATGCCCTATCCAAATGTTGTCTATTCCACTAGGCTCTGCTATGACAACCCACGTAGGCCTACTGCCGATCTCTTTTACTAAGTAACCTGTACCAGCTGCACCCCCTATTTCTTCATCCGGTACGAAAGCTGCTTCAACTACTATGTTTAGTTCTCCTTGGGCCAGGTAGGCTAGTGCTGCAAGAAACGCTGCTATCCCGCCCTTCATATCGGTGGATCCTCTACCGTATACTCGATCCTCGATCTTCTTGGGATTAAATGGCTCGGTAACACTCCAGCCTTCGCCGGGAGCTATTACGTCGTAGTGCCCGTTGTACTGTAGCGTTCTATCCCCTGAGCCTATGCGGGCTAAGAGTATGTACCTGGCTTTCTCGGGCTTCATCTCTGGCGCTAGGTGCTTTGCCGTGTAGTCGTCTGGTACTCTATACAGGGTAGTGTGTACTCCGTATTCGCTCAGTACCTCGGAGTAGAACTCTGTGATCTCCCTGTAGGATTCGCCTAGTACCGTCGGGTACTTAATGCTCTCAATAAGTACTCTCTCGGCCAGCTCATAAACCCATTTAGGGTATTTACCCATAGCTTCTACACCGCTTATCTCCTGGGACAATGATATATCTCCGTTCACGGTATAAAGTCTATACAGGGGTTCAGCGCTGTGCCTAGGGGAAGGAACCGCGGTGTAGCAAAAGCCGTTAAATGCGTTGAGGAATGTATTAGTGATTCTTCCAGGCTACAGGACTGCTTCGTAGACTGCTACCTAGGCGTTAACATTGTAGAAGCCTATGCATGGATTAAGGAGCTTGAAGGAATAGCTAGGGAGATCTCGAAGCTCTATGGTTTCTCTAAGATACTCTATAGTAGAGAGTTTAGGAGCTTTGTCGAGGACCCGTTTAAGCACTTGGGTAAAAAGCTCTTCATATATACGCATGACTTCATACGTGGTAGAATAGAGTTGAGAGAATACGCTGAAAAGGCTATGATGGCTATAAATACTAGTCTGAGGACTAATCTAAGAACTCTATACCAAAACTGGTGCTTCCTAGTAGTTCTAAGGAATCTGTATAGAGATGGCGTATGGATAGTCTTCCCAGAACACGGGATCTTAAGCCTCGAGAGGAGTGGTAAGCAGAGACTACGCTGGATTCCGCCTAACCTAGTACTGGAGGTGCCAGGCTATGGTAGTTTGAGCTTCTTTATAGAGGCACCACGTCCTCTTGCGTGGGAGGATTCATCGGATCTAGCTAGAACCTGGAAGCTCTACACAGCTCTAAGACCCGATGTAATGGTTTACGGTGGTAGGGTTTACGACATCGTTGATACAGAGGGCTCTCTTCCAGTAAAGAAACCCGATGTTATACTGGAGTTTAAAGAGCTCCCAGACTGGTATAGGAGAGTTAGAGACGTTAAGGGTCCTTTAGCGAAGCCGTTAAGCGCTGAAGAGTGGAGAAGCAGGTGGATCGATGGATTATGGGATGGCTTAGCAGACGTACTAGGTGTATCTAGGAGAGAAGCTATCGAGAAGCTGGGGGAGAGACGCGGTATTAGGCTCAGCGAAGTAAAGGTAGTTGAACTATATTACTCCGTATACAATCCCTCTAAAATGATCCTTGTTTCAAAGCATAAGGTGCCGGAAGAAGTGCACGAGGAGCTCTCTTCTCACAATATAGAAGTAGTAGACGACGTAGGCTTTAACCCATATAAGCTAGAACCCGTATCGCAACTACTCTTAAACTACGCTGTACCTAGCAGTGAATACGTTATTAGGACAAGCGATCGGAGACTAGCCGAGCTTTTACAGCTTGTTAAAGAGTTATGGGAGAAAGGAGTTCTTGACAGGAGTAGGCTTAGAAAAATCCTGTACTCTACTAGAGAAGGAGCAGAAGCTTGTGCTTAACCCTCTACTTCTTCTACGTGTATTATCTGGACTGGACACGCATTAGCTGCTTCTTCTACACACCCCTTTAGATCCTCGCCTACAATGCCTGTCGCGATATCGCCGCCTTCGCGCCACTTCTCTATAATCTGGACCTTGTTGTCATCAGGGCTCATCTCGAAGACGTCTGGACATATAGATACACATACCATGTCTGATATACAGTTGTCACGAGGATCTATGCGTACTCTGTATTTAGGCATTGTTCTCCACCAAACCATTACTAAGCTCTGGGAAAGCTAATAACCATTTTCCCGGAGTAGTTTTTGTACACAATCCGTTATGCGGGGCCTCTATCACAGCGGGGTTTAGAGCCCGCTCGCGCGTAACCCGGGATTCCTCTTCATCCATGCTAATCTACAATAGCTATTTCTCTAAATAAGCTTGTACTACTGTTCATTCCTGCTGCTACTATCTACTTCCTGAGGCCTACAAGAGCTCCTAGTATAAACCCTACAGTAATGGGGCCTATCGTCAGTATACCTAGTGTAGCTAAGAACCCCATTACAGTAGGTACAACGTCGTAGAACTGGGCGATTATACTGGATATAACATCTTCAACTGTTTCTCCAAGACTCCATACAGATAGCACGAAGCCTAGCACTAATATAGCTATAAAGGCTAGTATGTACTTGAGCATTTTCGCGAGAACATAGCCTAGGCCGAATCCCATTCCAAGCTGTATTACAAGGGAGATCAGGTACTTCGGATTGCTGAACGCTTTAGCTACTAGGTCTTCAACACTAAACCTACTGGTTTGATTTACCGCATCCTCCGCATCCGTAATAGCTAGTGTACATAGTAGAGCTATTAGTGAAAACAATAGAGCAAGTGCTAAACCAGACCTATACGGTTTCACCAAGTAATCCCCCTCGATAGGGCTAGCTGTATAGTATTACGTTATAAAACAGTAATTAGGTTTATCCACAGAGAACAGCTAGTGAAAATCCTGGGAAGAACTCAAGAACAGTTATGTGAACCAGGTGCTGTATCGTAACTAGTGGTTTAAAACTGTGTGTAACCTCTATATAACCACAGTGGCTCGGGAGCTTCCCGCGGTAACCCCTCCCTGAATTACCGGGGGGTTCAGGGAGGCTGGTTACCGATGTGGAGGCTCCCTCCCCCGGGGGCTGCTGTGGTTATATAGAGGTTACACACAGTTTTAAACCACTAGTTACGATACAGCACCTGGTTCACATAACTGTTCTTGAGTTCTTCCCAGGATTTTCACTAGCT
>QMWW01000107.1 GCA_003661825.1 Thermoprotei archaeon | reverse complement strand
GCATTGTACCAAGCGGTAGTAAGCCCGTTACAGAGCTTCTTAGCCTAGATAAAGTATACGAGATCCTGGCTGGAGTATAGCTTGAGGAAAGAGTCTTGACCAAGTACCTGCTGCATAAGATCTACTCGGTCGTGCTGAAACCAGAGGTACTAGCTTGATCCATAGGTTTTGTCTTATTCTGGCTCGTTATGTGGATCTATGTATTTGGTAAAGACCTAGTGGAGTACTCTGGAAGGCCTTGGTATAGTGATGCTGTTAGGTCGTATGTAGGCCTAGCCTATGGCTCCCTAGGTCTAATCTCTCTTGGAAGCGTAGCTGCAACCCTCACTGATAGTATACAACAGGCATATACTTCTATAAGATACGTGATAAAGTACACAAAGCTAGGACCACATAGGTTCTTGTTCGAAGACGTGCTAAGCTCTCTCATATCACTAGTTATAGTAGCCGTAGTGATAACTGCGACTACTACTACTCTAGCATGGCTAGAGTACGGAGTTCTGGTAATCCCCTCTAACTCCGCTGGACTCTTACTAGATCTACTGCTGATCGGCGTGTTCATGTTAACTCCTACCTAGCGCTCACAGCATACCACGTTACGGGTAAAGAACCACCTAGCAGTGGTTTTCTGTGGTAGATATATTTCAGTACAGAGAACCAGCTAGGTATACAGCAGTAAGTATCCCCCTCCTTTACCTATCCCTAGCTATGTGGATTGCCGCCCTAGCGCTACTATCGCTAGTAGTTATTAGGAGAGCTAGAGGAGTACCTATCGAAGCGACCAGGATCGCTTAATTCCCCCGGCCAGATCTCTTAAATACTTAGTACAACCGTATACGGTAGGGTGATCTCTATGCCTAGAAAGTGTGGAGCTAAGAGTAAATCAACCAATAAGAAGACTAGTAAGAAAAGGTACTCTAGGAAGAAACAGAGCTACAGGGAACAAGTAGGAGGAATGCTAGCCTCTAAGCACCTGTATAGTCCCTAGAGCCCTCTACGTACAATTACTCGTACTCAGCTCCAGTTATGGTTTTTAGAATTAAGTCTTTGACGTCAGCTATATCTACTACTCCCCTATCTCCGGGCTCAACTGTTCCCTCTGGATCATATATTGCAAATACGCCGTACCAATCGTGAACAGCATCATCCGGTCCTATGTCGTTCTCCGGTAGATACAGCGTATCCCAGCCCAGAGTACCAGCAGCTCTCCACGATAGATCGTCTAGGTATACCATTAGGTCTGGCGGATCGCCGCGTACAACCGGATAGAGCTCGCTAGGTGTATAGACTAGCGTGTTCCAGTTCTCACCACTAGGCCCCCTTACTCTCTTAAGCTCTTCCTTCAGCTCAGCTATAATTTCTGGAACTCTTTCCGGCGGTACTTTGCCGAATTTTTCCCTACCCTTAACGTTTATGAAGATCCTCGAGTAGTATCCTCCCCAGGCCCACGCTATAGTATGTTCCCAGTCAACGAGTGAAGCATCAAGCTTTGTTCCGGGTTTTTCCGGCTTCTTCTTGAGCTTTAGGTAACCGGCTTCTTCGAGCCACTGGTTAACTACGAAAGCACCCTTCATAGGCTTAACCCCATGATCTGATGCAATGAATACTAGGGTGTCTCTAGGCACCTTTCTCAGTAATTCCTCGATCTCTCTGTCTAGGAGTTTATAGTACTCCGGTATAATTGCTGAGTACTTGTTACTAACGTGGCGTGGATGCTCTGGATCCCAGTACTTCCAGAAAGCGTGGTGTATGCGGTCAACTCCTATCTCTACAAACCAGGAGAAATCCCACTTCTTGCTAGTAACTAGGTATCTCAATACTTTGAAATGCTGCTTAGTCATCTCCCAGATCTCTCTAGCTATCCTATCCTTTTCCTCGCTCCGGTATACTACGTCGAATATATATGGTCCTACGAGTCCTTCTACTTCGCGTTTTAGCTTAGGAGGCCATGTATAGGGTCTACTGGGATCCGGCGTTATGAAATCGCTTATAAGGTATCCTCTAATAGGCTGTGGAGGATAAGAAGGAGGAAATCCGACAACTATGCTATGGAATCCCTTCCTACCCAGTTCAACCCATATAGGCTCTTCGCGTAGCATGCGGGAGCTAGTTATGTAGACCTCGCTATAGCTACCTGGTTTACGGTGTCTAAAACCATACATTCCCAGCTCGCCCGGCGTTTTACCTGTAGCCATCACGGCCCAAGCCGGTATAGTTATTGGTGGGTGGCATGATCTCAAAGTGTAGCGGCTACTATTATCTATGATCTCACCTATGGTTGCTAGCTCTCCACGGAAATTCTCGTAGAGGAGCTTTGGCGATGCACAATCTAGTCCTATCACGAGAGCTTTCCTCACTGTTTGCACCCATATAGTGCTTCCTCGCCTCTACTTTTAGAGTATACAGGGAGTAATGCTTAATATCATCACCCCGGGAATAATCCTTTACTACGTAGCGCTTAGTAGAGAGTGTGTGCTGAAGATGAGCAATGCCGATGACGCAGCGGGGTACAAGATAAGCCGGTATAGAGCTAGGATTCTAGATGGCCCTATTGTAGCTACTATGCTGTGGCTAGCGTGGCCCATGATCCTAGCAGAGATAATTACCATATCATACAACCTAATAGATGCCTACTGGCTCGGCAAGCTGGGTAAAGAAGCTTTTGGAGCGCCCACCGTTTCCTGGCCGATGATAATGCTGTTCCACTCAGTAGGCTTTGGCTTAACATCTGCTGGCGTAGCGATAATCTCCCAGTACCACGGCGCTGGCGATAGAGAAACCGCTGAGAAAAGCGCTGGTATGCTTATGGCTTTCTCCCTCATAGTTGGGTCAGTCCTAATGGCTCTAGGAATAGCTGCTTCCCCCTTAATACTATCACTGATCGGCATCCCAGAGGACATATATCCACTTGCTGTTAGCTACTCAATCACGATCTTCGCTGGAGAGTTCATCACAATACTAGGGTTCACGTTTACGACAATAGCTAACTCCTTCGGCGACACACGTACCCCAACTCTTTACAATGCTATATCGGCCGTTACCAATATAGTGCTAGATCCCATAATGATCTTTGGACTCTTCGGATTCCCTAAGCTAGGAGTAGTTGGTGCCGCACTAGCTACTATAATGTCTAGATCCATAGTGGCTCTTGCTGGAATATACTACCTCTTCGTTAAGGGCTTTCACGGGATAAAGATCAGGAGGAAGCACCTACTCATCGAGAAGTGGTGGCTAAAAAGCATTTTCAGGATCGGTATACCGCTATCAATACAGATGTCTGGGAATGCCCTTGGATTCACAGTTATGACCTCGATCGTTTCGAGGTTTGGCACGGTTGTCGTAAGTGCGTATGGACTAGCCATTAGAGTAATAGATATAATTCAAGCGTTTACCTGGGGATTAATGAGGGCTGTATCGATCATGATTGGTCAGAACATTGGTGCAGAAAACTATAGTAGAGCTAGAGAGATAGCTAAGCTCTCCCTCATCTTCGTATTCACGGCTCTACTAGCAGGATCCATACCCATATATCTCTGGAGAACACAGCTCATATCGTTCTTCATAGATGACCCAGAAGTAATCGTTGTTGGTAGCAAGCTCATAGAAGTGTTTGTATGGTCTATACCGTTCTTCGGCGTATTCTTCATAGGCAACGCTATAGCTAGGGGATCAGGGCATACAGCAGCAGTTACAGCTATAGCTCTGATCAGGCTGTGGATCCTGAGGATAGGGCTATCGATAGTATTCGCGTTCGTAGCTGGTATGGGCTATCTCGGGGTCTGGATCGCTATGGCCATAAGCAATATTGGGGCAGGGGTTCTCACGGTCTCCTGGATTTCTAGATGGACATGGCTTGAACGCGTAGTCCAGGTTCAGGTTAAGCATCCCCGAGTCCATAGAACCCTTTAAACACTAAACTACATGATGGGTTTCAGCTAGCTGTAACCGCTTTTAAATATATAGGTTGAAGCCTTTTCGAACAGCCTCTAGTACTTTTTCGACATTGGTTTCAACACTATCTTTATAAGTGTTGAGCACTAAGTCCGGGTTTTCTGGGGGTTCGTATGGATCGCTTATGCCAGTAAAGTGTTTTATTTCTCCCCGCAGTGCTTTCTTGTATAAACCCTTTGGATCCCTCCTTATACACTCTTCGAGTGGGCAGTAGACATATATTTCCTTGAACGGTACCTCTTCTTCAACTATATCGCGTACAGCTTTTCTAGCTTCTCTATAGGGTGATACGAAGCTACACAGGACTATTACTCCATTACGCGCTAGTAGTCTGGCGATCCAGGCTATTCTCTTCAAATGGGCGGTTCTCTCTTCACGCGTAAATCCCGAGCCAGCACTCACAGTTTGCCGAGCCCAGTCACCATCTAAGAGCTCTACCCTATACCCCCTGTTCCTGAGGATACTGG
>QMWW01000106.1 GCA_003661825.1 Thermoprotei archaeon | reverse complement strand
GATCTATGCTAGACTAGCAGATTTAAGATTAGTTTTAGAGAAGATATCGATGGGATTAGAGTATGCTCTCTCGGTAAAGAATTTCCAGGAAATAGCGCGAGAGGTTTCGAAGTTATTAAAAGATCTCAAAAAATTACCAGAAACTACTATTCCGGAGATCGGTCTGATCCTGGTTAATCTAGAGCATTCTATAAGAAATATAGAAGAGGCAACTGTAGGTGTAGCCGACTCGCATGACTTCTTTGTTGCTTCGGATTCCGAAGTTAACAGGATAATGAGCGAAGCACGTGAAATCTTAAGAAAGAAGCTCGAAACGGAACTCTCTGTTAACGATGTTAGCTCTTAGAGTAGGAGGCTATACCTCTTCTCCTCTTTTAAATAAGCAAGTTTTACCCCTAGCTTTGATAGCTGATCTCTTGTACCGAGGGATATTTTGCTTAGTAGGTTCTGCGGCAGTATGACTAAATACTCGCTAAAGTTCTTGTTGAGTATAGACGAACCAATAGCATAGGCTAAAGTTCTTAACTGACTTATTGGATCCTGACTGGGATCTACGACCCAGACGCCTATACGTTTATCATTGATTTCTGCTACTATATTTGGTGAAAGGGGTTTATTAGAGGCCTTATTCTCGTGGGCTCTGTAGCCTACTTCTTCTAGTTTCTTGATTATTTCAGCTAAGAACTCTTTCCTAACAGTACTCGGCCTATAGTATAGATAGTTTTCTATGGGACCGTGTACTTCTGGGTTGTATATCGTATAGCGCCCTCTATCTATACGGTATAGAAATAGCTTATCGGGATCCCTGTACTTGTCTTTGCTATTACTGTTAATGGTTACTAGATCTATTTCGAAGTCTAGGCTGGCTTCAGATCTCGATGGATCTATTTTTCTGGCTTGTAGAGTTAGTTCTTTTCTAGTAAATACTGTCTTTCCGGTTTCAATAAGATCTCTAGCAGCCTCCTTTAGTATTAACCAATTTGGTTTTCTACTCATAAAACCTGATTCCTCTTCCAAGATAGCTTACCATAGATAATCTCTGTTATTAATGGTTAATAAGCACACACATAGCATATAGGGAAGAGCATATAAAATTTGCTTTCAATGATTGGTTATACGGTTGTTTTTCTATCCTGGATTTAAGCAGGGGTTAGGAAAGAAGTTCTCTAGCCAGCTTTTCTGCCAGTTCTCTTATGGCCTTTGCAGCTTCGTTCTCTCTGTATAAAACATAGTATGGTTTTCTTTTTTCAATAGCTTCGGGTATGCTGGGATCTAGCGGTATTTTTGCTAGTAATGGAGTATTGTATTTTTCTGCTAGTTCTTCACCAGAGCTCTTACCTAGTAAGTAGTAGACTTTGCCTGTTTCGGGGCATTTGAAGTAACTCATGTTCTCTACTATACCTAGTACTTTGATCCCGCTTCTTCTCAGGAAGTTTATGGCTTTAGCTACGATTACTTCTGACAGTATATTAGGAGCCGTAACTATTAATGCGCCGTTGAGTCCATGTATCGATTGTATAATAGTTAGTGCTTCATCACCTGTACCTGGTGGTAAGTCTATTATTAGGAAATCCCTATCACCCCAGTGTACTTTCGCTAAAAGCTCGATTATAGCCTTAGACTTAAGGGGGCCACGCCAGATAACAGGTGTATCAGGTTCTGGGAGCATTAAGTTTATAGATACTACGCCTATACCTAGTGGTCCGGTAGCAGGTAATATTCCCTTTTCCCCAGCATATAGCTTGACGTTATCCATTCCTAGCAGGATCGGTATAGAGGAGCCATGAAGATCGGCGTCCAATAATACAACACTATACTTTAAATCAGCTAATGCCAGCGCTAAGGACGAGGAAATAAAGGACTTTCCTACACCTCCCTTACCGCTAATCACTAGTATTTTAGCCCTTACTCTACTCATCCTTTCTTTTACCGCTTGTAGTAGAAGCGTGAGGGGCGTTATCCTGGGTTTTAGGGTATTTTCTCCATTCATAGGTAATTCGCCATCGGTATTCTGGGTCTTTCCCTTGAGTGAAGAAAACCCGTTACTCTATTATAAAATTGTTGTAAACTAGTCGTGGATTCTAAATCTCTTTATATAATCTTCGACCTTCTATCTCATAGATAAAAACCATTTGTATAGTTAATAGTTAATTGTGTAATCGACGTGCATCTCTGCTTTGGTGGCTAGAATGATATGTAGTAGAGCTCCTGCAAAGGTAATATTATTCGGCGAGCACTTTGTAGTGAAGGGTAAACCAGCTATTGCTACTGCTGTAGACTTGTATGCAGAGACTTGTATAGAAGAATCCGAAGACTATATTGTTGAATCTAAACAGCTAGGTCTAAAATTCAGTATTTTTGGGACTTCGATTCCTCCATCTCTTCTCCAGTTCCGTAAGGCAGCTGAGCTCGTAATGAATCTAGCTGGAAGTACTCGTGGTTTTCATGCAGTGGTGGATTCAGAGATCCCAGTAGCGGCTGGTATGGGATCTTCAGCTTCAACAATTGTATCCTTTATACACGCACTACTAAGCTTCTACGGTTTTAAACCCGAGCTTAGTCTGGTCAACAAGATGGCCTTTGAAGCCGAGAAGATAGTTCACGGTAAACCCAGCGGAATAGATAATATTGTTGCAACGTATGGAGGTACGCTATACTATAAGAAGGGCCAGATAGAAAGACTAGACGTTAAATGGCCTCGTTCTCTCTCCATAGTAGTTGTTGATACAGGCGTAAAGAGGAGTACAAAGAGTATAGTTAGAGAAGTACTCGATCTGTATGAGGCTCACCCTAGCATTATGAGTAAACTCTACGATGTTGCAGAAGAATTGGTGAATGAAGCACGTAGAAGGCTTGTCGAAGGAGACTTTACCAGTCTTGGGCAGTTAATAAACATAAATCAAGGGCTTCTATCAGCTATAGGGGTATCTTCTCGGGAAATTGAGGAAATAGTTTATAGACTCCGCAGTTTAGGAGCTATAGGTTCAAAGCTTAGCGGTGCTGGAAGAGGCGGTGTAGTGTATGGAGTGTTCACTGACCTCAATAAGGATCTGTTAAAGAAAGTGTATAGAAACTATACGGTGTATTTAGTTAAGCCCATAAATGAGGGGGTACATCACCGTATTCTATAGCACTTATATATACATACTTTTTAGCATATAACATTGGAGCTTTGATATGGAATACTTAGACCATATATAAACATTTTGAATAAAATATATATATTAGGGATGAAGAAAGTGGGATTAATGAGGGATGATTGAACTCCTATGGGCGTACTCCAATGTTTGCCTCTACTCTACGGATAAAGGCGCAGAAACCGGAAGAGATTGTAAAGAAAATAAATCTCTTGCTCTCAGAGTACATGCCCGAGTTCTACCGTTACAATAGTATGCTAAAAAGCAAAAAGTATTATCTAAAGCCTGTACACATAGTTATTAAGAGGAAAAGTAGCGGTAAAGTAGTCAAGTACTATTACTACGGAAGGTACTGGTACAGGATAGAGCGTAAAACTAATGGTTCTAGTAGGATCAAATGGATATATCTAGGTAAGGAAAAGCCCGAAAGGAATTTACCAGATCCCCCCCATAATCCATTAGATGGTCTAGTAATCAAGGTTAGTAGTGATGAAGTAGAGATAATTAATGCTAGAAGAGACCTCCTAAAGGTATTATCTAGTGCTATATCTTCTTAGTAGTGGATTTTATAGTATAAAGTCTAGGGAACGGGCTATTTTATATTAACAGATGTTCTTCTCACTGTTTGCTTTGAGTATATTTAATAGAAAAAGTATCCTATTACTATACCTGAACCCGCTGTACTAGTCAGGTTTATGGTATTAAGCCTATGAGCAACGGCGTAGTAGTTAAAGATGCTAGGTTAGTGGTAGAGCTTAGCTGTAGCCAGGAACATCATATAAAGGTGCTAGAGGATTCCTCGATAATAGTAGAGGAAGGCGTTATAACTTGTATTGGTAACTCCTGTTCTCCCCCTAGGGGGTTAGACCGCATAGATGCAAAAAACTATATAGTTCTACCAGCGTACATTGATGGACATACCCATACAGGCTCCATAATAAACTCTTTAACAGGTAGAGGTAGTAGCGTATGTAACTTTGACGGAGAACACGTAGCAGATCAGAAGCTAGTATCAAAAGCTGCTAAAATAGCTTGTATACTTACTTTGATTTCAGGTGGAGTGGGGATAATAGACATGTACCACTACCCCGAAGAAGTTGTTAAAGTGTGTAGAGAACTCGGGTTATATGTAGCTACGGGTCCGGGCATTGGGATTAAATCAGTTTTTAGTACAGTAGCTTTCGCTGATAGATTTAGACAGGATAGAGGAGTTATACCACTACTTAATATATTAACAGTAGATCCTATCAGAATAGATATTGTTAAGGAGTACTTAGAGAAAGCTAAGAG
>QMWW01000105.1 GCA_003661825.1 Thermoprotei archaeon | reverse complement strand
ACTCCGACCAATGTTACTAGTCTCCAAGCCCCGTTAACGTTCTACAGGTTTGGTAGGTATGAGAGCTATAGGTTCTATCTCACAGGGTTGTTTACTTGGACAGCCCAGGAGCTAGGTGTTAGCGAATACGATATATGGAGCCTCGAGACGCTATATTATCAAAACCTCTATTCTGTGCTGATGTTATTGTATGTTCCCCGTGGCTCGGATACAGCTAGGATCTACTCCTTAAAGTGTTATGGTGTATGGAGTGTAGAGGGGAGGAGACTAACAGTTAATTCAATTCATGTAGGTGTAAACAGCAACGATGTAACGGTATCTCCAGGTTATAGTACTAGCTGCCCATACACTACACAAACAACAATCGTAAACGTATACAGCAGCTACAAGCAACTACAAGACCCAGTAGGCTACACAGCAATACTCCTAGGCAAAGTACAATACCACACATCAAACACAATACTCCTAATACCAGTAAAACCATGATTTGGTTCAACGGATATTTTATTTGTTTAAGAGTTTCCATAGGATACATTATAAGCGTATTATTCTCTTAGACATAATGGTTAGGATGATGTCTTACACTTATAGTGTTACACAGCTTGGACGCTACGTGTACTCCACTCATACGCTTAGAAACAATGAATTGGTGAATTTAGGTTATGAGTTAGACAAGAGAAGCTATGCATTCCTCGAAAAACTTCATGCAAGAAGTAAGCGTGGGTACCTACTGTATTATTACAATGAGAGACCAGTGGAACTCTATGTTTCAAGAGTGCAGAGTATACTCGAGGATCTAGGCTGGGACCCTGTTATCGCAGACACTGCATTAAGGATTGCAAACAACTATGGCTATCTCACTCAAATGAATGGTAGAGGCTATGATCCTTTAGCACTTGCTGCAGCCACAGTATTCTACGCCTACGCTCTATGCGCTGCTAGAGCCATGTGCAGACAGTACCCTAGAGCCACCTTGTTCTGGACCTATTCTAGTCGTCCAAGCTTCTATAGAGCACTACGTATACTATTAAGTGAAATAGGCTTCACAAATGAAGCCTACAAAATGATCCTTAGAGGCTATAGGATCCTAGAACAACGCATGCTAAGGGTCTTTAAGCGTGGAGGGTCAAGCGGAGTAGATGTCTACGTGGCTGATCCAAGGATACAGAGGATCTTTACATGGATTGATGTGGATGTATTAGTAGTAGACCTCGAACCATACCGTAGGAGAATACATTTAACGCTCCCTAAAGCGTTGGTTGGCTCCACAGTTTTCGTTGAAATGATCTCTGCTTCTCCCGTAACAGGTTAAGTATTGGTGAACAGATATGAGAACCATATACATTAGGGGTGCTAGCTTCGTTGTTGAAGACATAGTAGCCAAGCTTAAGAGCTTAGGCAAAGAAGTAATAGACTATAGAGACATAATGCACGTAACATGTCTCGATCAATGGCATGCAGCGCGACTGCTGACCAAGCTCGAAGAAGTAGGAGTAATAGAGGAAATAGGCGATAAGAAATGCAGGAAAAGAAACACCAAGAGAATATTCAGACTCAAAGTATAATCAAACAGTATCGCACAGGGTATAAGAGATTAGCAATAGTAAGCATCATTGATAATGGTTATCAAGGCATCTACCATGTAGAAGAGCCACAACTAAGCAATGACGCTAAGAAGCTTCTCGAGACACTCAAAGAATACATACTCCTTAATCCAAGCATCAATGAACTCAGGGAAGAAAACATCAAGATGTTGCTTCTTGAAGCAGGTGAAGTACTAGGTGCTACGGATCAGGTTGAGAAGAACCTAGCAGTACTAGAATACTACATTGTTAGGGATGTCCTAGGCTACGGTAAGATAGACGTATTAATCCGTGATAACTTGGTTGAAGAGGTCTCGGTTACTGGTCCAGGTCAGCCCGTACGTATAGCTCATAGAGAGGTAACCGATTACCGATGGCTTGACACGAACATAGTGTTCGAGACCGAAACCGAGCTAAGGAACTATGTCATACTCTTGGCGCAAAGGAGCGGTACCAGCATTTCACCAGCGTTTCCGTTAAGAGAGTTCACCTTACCCGAGGGCCATCGTGTTAGAGCAGCACTAGGCTACGAGGCAACGAGGAAAGGCTCTTCTTTCACGATACGCAAGTTCCCTAAACCACCAACAATCCTAGACCTAGTAGCATGGAATACGTTATCACCGCTTATGGCCTCCTACCTGTGGATCCTAGTAGAAGCCCAGCAATTCATAGTGATAGTAGGGCCACAAGCATCAGGAAAGACAACGCTAATGCAAGCCCTGTTGCAACTAGTCCCCTACGACTCAAAGATCGTAACCATAGAAGAAACACCTGAACTAAACCTAGATCACCCGGGATGGCAACCATATATCACGAGAGAACCGCTACTCTTAAGCACGATAGCAGAGAAGACTAGAATCTCATTTGAAGACTTGTTAAGGATAGGCCTTAGAGATCGTGGAGAGTACTTCGTCATCGCCGAGGCCCGTGGAAGAGAGATTTTCTACGCTTTCCAGGCTGCAGCCGTGGGTTCAGGTAGCTTACTTACATTCCATGCTGGTACATTCAATGAATTCTTTAACAGGTTGAAGATACTCGGGATAGACAAGGAGTTCCTAGCACTACTATCATGTGTAGTGCTGATAAAGAGAGTCAAACTAAACAATGGATGGAAGAGGAGGATTACAAGCATCTATGAACTCTATACTGATACTAGCGGAAGAATAAGAATCACTGAAGTCTTTAAGTGGGATAGGAAAGAGGACTCGTTTAAACCAAGTGAGCCCAAGCTTACCAAGAGGCTTAGATATATAGCAGAGCAACTAGGCTGGAGCGAACATGAAGTCCTCGAGGAACTTGAGTATAGAGCAAAGATAATAGAGCGATTAGTAATGCAACAAAGAACTACACTTGAAGACCTATTTAAAGAGCATTCCGCTTCAGATGCTTCATCTTAGCGTTCTTCTCCCTGTTCTTCGTTTTACATGGAGACCCACTATGCCTAAGCCTAAGAGGATTATAGTAGACTTAGCTGCTATAGCGTTCACGCTTAGTATTACATGTATAATATTATATACTGTATTATCTAGTACTAACCTGTCGATTAACGAGAAGTTCTTTTACTCTATTTTAACCATTCCCATAAGTCTTAGTGTGCTCTCAGCGTTTTATCTCGCTCCACGAGCATTCTACTACATATACAATGTTATTACACGGTATACTATGATCTACAAGCTTGCACCAGTTAGGCTAGGACCCTTAAGAGTCAACAACCTTGGTGCACTAGTAGTAGCAATTGTATCTTATGCCTCCATGCTCATACTACTCATAGCACATCACATCATACCAGCTATAATATTGATAACCCAAGGACTGATCTTCACGTATATGGCGTTCTTCAGGAAAAGCTATGTAAAACTAGAAGTAGCAAGGAACATCAAGACTCCATGGTATGTATGGCTACCTAGAATACATCCCAGGTTAACGGAGTACTCGATGAAGATTAGCTCCAAGCTTAAGGGGTTACTCGAGGAGTCAGGGACGGTTAGACCGCCGATATACTTTGGTAGCCTCATAGTATCACTCATAATAATATCCATGCCGTTAACACTACTATTATTTTACCTGATAGGAGTGTACGGTCTAGCGGTCCTTGTACAACCAGTTATACCTGTACTCTACCTCTTCCTCAAGAGGAAGGCTAGGTACGAAGAGGTTATCAAACAACTACCATTCTTCACGTTCGTTGTAGAATTATTTCACATAGCTGGTGCCAACATAGTACATGTCTTCGAGGAAGGCCTTGCACCTGTGAGAGAAGTCTTAGTGTATAAGCGTCTACGTAGCCTCTACGGCCTAGACCCATTATCAGCTCTTAGAAGACTAGCAAAGCAACACCGAAACGAGTTTGGAGAATACATTAATGGATACGTGGATGTAGCGTTAAGCGGTGGCGATGTCCAGGCATACGTATCGGATAAGGCGAGGGAATACCTAAGTAGGCTAAGCGATGACTGGCTTATTTATGCTGAGGAGGCTGGAGGCATAGCTGAGACACTGTTCATAGTCTTCGTGCTGGGGCCGATCCTGATACTTTCCTCAAGCTTCTTCGGTACACAAAGCTTCCTCACAGTATACAACTTCTTCATACCCATCATGGGGGTGCTTGGACTAGTAGTTGTATCTAGTATGGCTCCTAGCTACAGGTTATACATCAATGATAAGACGGCGTTGAAGGCTGGATTAGCTACTACAGCCGCAGCCTTAACAGCATCATACATACTCGACTTACCTACGTGGATGAAGATTGGTTTAACCATAGCAGCGTTCATAGCAGCCTACGGCTTCACAGTGAGAATACAGTTATACGAGGCATGGGGAGAAGAGAAGCAGCTACCACACCTCGTT
>QMWW01000104.1 GCA_003661825.1 Thermoprotei archaeon | reverse complement strand
ATTATGTGCTTAATATTGATTTCCTTCGAGTACCCAATAATGGTCCTCACTAGGGGATAGACAGCATGCGCGGGTATCGGGATCTCGGCTAATAGCACCATGATCTTGCGATCATCCGATAGGTAGAGCTGTATAGGGCTTATAGGTACAGAGCAGTGGATAACCGTGATGTATGGGAAGTATACTGGTGAGTCCACTTCACCGACTAGTTTAAACTGTCTGTTGAACACCAAATACCTCGACGCAATAGATCCTACCAAGCCTGCATCAGGCAGTCCTAGCACCAAGTACTCTGGCTGGGGGTGGCTGTAGGGGTCGAAGTATTCATGGATAACTATGTTGTCGTAGAATACCTCCCTACGAGGTCTATGGATAGAATTAATTAACAAGTAGCTCACCAAGTCGATAATATTGTGAGAACAGCCTATTTAATAAATACGTAGCTACAACTACTTGAGAAGCTCAGATACCCCAGGGTTAGCGCTCATTCTAATCGCTTGGCATGACTCTCTTCATCGCTACTAGTAATCTCTTGCTGAAACGAGGTAAATAAGGCTTAATCAGCACCGTACTTGTCGTTCCATACCCTATAAGCTTCTATGTACTGGGGATCAATACTAGGCTTGCGCCGCTTAATCACTTCGAGGAAGTCTTCTGTAGTTAGCACTCTCTTATCCCCGCCTTTCTCATGATACTCTTCGGCGAGGTTTGACTGAACTTCTTTCACTATCTTGAAGATATCGTCTGGACTGTAGTTCTCCGTAGCTTCAGCTAGCTTATCATAGTCTACTCTAGATACATCGTATGTAGTGCTAAGCTTTCCAACATAGTGTTTGAATAACTGCTTTCTCACTTCTCGGTCGGGGGGCTTTACGTATATTCTTTTATCGAACCTCCGGATAAAGCCTATGTCTAGCTTCCAGGGCTTGTTCGTAGCACCGATAACGAATAGGGGAAGCTTATCGTCTTCCTTAGCCTTTAATCCATCCATCTCCATCAAGAACTGGTTACGTACTCTCTTCTCGCCACCGACTTCATCACTGTACTCTTGAAACAGTGCATCGACTTCGTCAATGAATATTATAGCTGGTCTCCCATTACCAGCTATTTCACGTGCTTTCTTAAACACTCTTGCAACGTTCTTTTCGGCTTCGCCCAGCCACTTAGACATTATTGTCGCTGGACTTATGTTTATCATTACAGCATTGATCTCATTGGCTAAAGCCATCGAGACTAATGTTTTGCCGCATCCAGGAGGGCCGAACAGGAGAATACCACGCGGCCAACCAAGGGGATAGAGCTCCGGGGTTTTGACCGGGTATATCACAGCTCTTTTCAGGGCTTTCTTCACATCCTCTAGATCAACTAAGTCTTTGAACCGGGGACCGCTTGATCTCCTACCACAATCTATGACTTCCACTTCGTCTGATGAACTACTACCATTACCTCCTCTAGCACTTACACGTGCTAAATGCTTCTCTAGAACTCTTACACGTGCAACATACTTTTTTATCAAGCCTCTGTAGAAGTCGGACATCGAGTTATCAGGGTATAGCTTTAGGTACTTGTGGAAAAGATCTATAGCTGCTCTATAGTATCTTATAGCTTTCTCGTAATCGCCTTTTTTATCAGCCGCTACAGCTAAGTGAGCATATTCAGTCGCTTTATCAACTAGGTAATATATAGTAATCACCCCATTGCCTTTGTTGCTTCAATGGATTAGAGGCCAAAAACCTAGGCTTTTGTCCTGATTAGTCCCTCTTCCTCCATCTTCCTAAGGGCTATGTAGACCATGTGCTTCGGTATGCCATACTTCTTAGAGAAGTCGCTAACAACGAGTACTCCGCCGTTCCTCTTGATCTCTTCGAGCAACAGCTTCTTCACTACTCCTAGGTTCACTGTACTAGCTAGTTTATGGGGTGTCTTCTCCCTTACTCTAGGCTTCTCCTTAGGCGGTAGTGGAGGCGTTCTTCCCTGTAGCTTAGCCTGTTTGCCCTTCTCCTCCTTTCCTGGATAGAACTTAGATAGAGATGATAAGCTTGAAACACTCATAACAGAGTTAACCCTCCTCTCTACCTCGAGCAGCATTGTCGTAAGCTCTGGTGCTATCCTCTCTATCTCGGGTCTTATCATTTCGAGCTCCTGTATAATCTCTGGCAGGAGCCTCATGGGCTCTTCTACGGCAGTTATAGTCTGTAGCCTGTACTTAACCCTCATTAGGTCAAAGTGTACTTTGCTGAACAGCGAGATCAGGCTAGCTATGTGTCTTGATTCCTCGACAAATATCTTCTCGTACTCTTCCTTACCCTCCTCGGCGAAAAGCTTAGCTCTTCTCTGGTGATCCTCATACATGCTCTCAAGGTTTTTACGAGTTGATTCGAGGAAGTTCAGCATACGGTCTATAGTTACTACTGCAGCATGTATGTTCTTGGCCATAGGATCCTTTGGCCTCCTTAATTTGCTGAATAACCTGAGAAACCACACATTACCTAGTGGTGTTGATATGGACAATAATCACCACCTTATACTGGCTTTCGTGAGGATAATTGTGTTGAAAAATTCTTTTTAAACGAGAGAAGGGGTAGTATCTTGAAAATACGTAAATAGATATCTGTGTAACACTTAGGTTTCTAGAACTACTACTGGAAGAGACTGTTCTTGCTCGCTAGCCTCCTCGGATTCTCTAGCCCTAGTTCCTAGATCTATTGGCTGCCTTTCAAGAGTCTCTATCTTGTCTAGGTGCTTCTTAACGCTCTCCTTCTCGCGCTGTGTAAACTCCATGTGCTTCCTTACCTGATCTATAGCTGTCTTGTAGGCTTTCTCAGGGATCTCACCGGCTAGATAGCTGACCTTTAGGCTAGTCATAGCCTTTTCGAGCTCTAGAATGGTGTCGTCTAGATCGTATAGCCTCTTCTTAAGCACTTCTTTAACACGCTTCGCCGTCTCCCTGGTCTTGAATAGGTCTTCTTCAAGCTTTTTCTTAAACTCCTCGTAGGTATGTCTCGGTATCTCCTTCTTGTCATATAGCTCGTTTAGCGCGACTATCCTCTTCCTTAATCTCTCAAGCCTGTTTTCTACAAGCTTGGCTTCATACTCCCACTCAGGCATGAGCACTATATCGCCATTATTTAGCTCGAATCTGTCAACACCGATCTCCTTGAACTCTAAGTCGCCAATGCTTACCTCTAGACTAGTTACGTTACCATCTGAATCGCTGTAGAACCCTATTATGTACCCTACTCTACGCCCGTATGGGTCGCTAACAGATCTACCAATGTAATTATCCACTTCCTCTACCCTTAATCCGAGCATACTCTCCACCCACTGTATCTTCTAGAGGAGTTATTCCGAGAGGATTTAGTTATAAGGAGGAAGGCTAATGAGGGGGATCAGAAGCCCGGTTCCTGGCATCTCCGTTACGGTTTCCACGCTTTTAACCCTCATCACGCCCCAATGGTAATTAGGTGTCCAATGCTTTATCAGTGTTGCTTCAACCCTAGGCATTATATTGAGGTGAGTATCATGGGACTAGAGGTATTCTATGAGATTGGGCAAGCGCTTTCGGAGACCTTCAGCGCGGTTAAGGGCGTAGGCGCTGCACTAGTGATAGCTGGTGTAGCTATACTGCTAATAATCGGCGTCTCTATAGGGCTATATGCTCTCATAAGGCTGATTAAGCGGATACCCTACATGACTGTATGGGAGTTTATAAAGTTCACTGTAGTCTTCGCGCTAGCTTTAATAGTAGTTGGTATAGTGCTGCCATAGACTAACAAATTGCTAGTGGGGTTTACGCGGGAATAGAGTAAAGCCTGGATAGTATGGTTTTTCGATAGAGCTCTCGATCTCGAGTAAACGGTTGTACTTAGCTGTTCTCTCCCCTCTAGCGGGAGCACCTGTTTTAATTAATCCAGTGCTAAGGCCTACGGATAGATCTGATATCGTGGTATCCTCTGTTTCTCCGCTTCTATGGCTAATGATAGCTCTATATCCTGATCGCTGAGCCAGCTTGACTACATCAATAGCTTCTGAGAGAGTACCTATTTGGTTAACTTTTACGAGTACAGCGTTAGCGGCCGAAGCCTCTATGCCTTTAGCCAACCTAGCGGGATTAGTCACAAACAGATCGTCGCCTACAATGAGTATTCTTGTTCCTAGCTCTTTCGTAAGCTCGGCGAACCCTTCGAAGTCATCCTCGTGGAGGGGGTCTTCGATGCTCACTATAGGGTAGCTATCCACTAGCTCCTTGTACAGCTCTATTAGCTCTTCTCCACTAAGCTCTCTCCCTTCAACAGTATATGTATTCTTCTCTCCGCTGTAGAGCTGGGAGGCAGCTACGTCTAGTGCTAAGGCGATATCGCTTCCTGGAACATATCCCGCTCTCTTAATGGATTCTAGTAGTATGTCCAGGGCTTCAGCTGCTTTCTCGATGGGAGGAGCAAAACCTCCTTCATCACCAACAT
>QMWW01000103.1 GCA_003661825.1 Thermoprotei archaeon | reverse complement strand
GCGGGCCCGCGGGGATTCGAACCCCGGGTCTCCGGCTGTCCCCGCCTATCGGCCTAGAAGGCCGGCGCCCTATCCAGGCTAGGCCACGGGCCCTTTTCACTAGTCTCCCATAATCATATCGTTTCTTTTGGGATTAAAATTCTTTTACTGCCTACACACAATTCTCTCTAACGTACCTAAGATCAAGTGCATCTTATCCCTAACGTTTGCCAAGTGCATAAAGATATGATCGCTCTTACCTCCACCCTTTAACTCTGGAATAATCTTCTTTAGCTCATTAATTAAGAGCTTTAAGTCAATTGTTTTTTCCTTGGATAGACCGGGATTAACAGCTACTTCGACGTAGTTGTTGCTGTATAGTACTACTAGATATTTCTTCCTAAACGATAGCTCCTCTATAATATTCTTATATAGCTGTTCATCCAGCAATATTCTCTCTATAGTGGCTACTTTAATACCGCAGAAATCTAGCGCTTTATCTATAGCATTTTTTATAACGAGATCCCCATAAATTCTCCGATAACCCGACAATAACTCCTTGTAGTTATCAAGCTGCTTCTTAGCCTTCTTAGCAACGATTACAGGATCCCCATGTGGTTCTCCGAGTATCCTCGCAACATTGGTGTGTGCGGTAGTGAGCTCAGATAGGTACTCAGGTATTCGTGTAGCAACTGTAAACTCTATTCTTATAATGCCGTCCTGGATCTTCTCAGTTTTTATGATTTTTATACCTCCTACTTCACCCGTATTTCTTACATGTGTGCCAAAACATGCCTCTACATCTACTCCTGGGATCTCTACTATCCTAAGGATAGGCGAGTAAATAGCGCCGCCTTGATATATTCTCATCCCATATCTATTTTCTGCGTCAAACTTCTTCATGTAGCGAGATTGAACAGCTATATATTGGTCAATTACTCTGTTAGCTTCTTTTTCCACTTTCCTGATCTCCTCTTCGCTTAACGGCCTGTAGTGGGTTATATCGAGTCTGGCTTTCTCTACGGTTTTCTCTACGCCAGCTTGCCACACATGATCTCCTAAGAGCCTACGCAAGATGCCAAGGAGTATGTGAGTAGCTGTATGGTGCCGCATTAGCATGTATCTTCTTAGCCAGTCGATTTGCATCAGTACTTCAGAGCCTTTACTAAAAACGGGTTCTCTATCGATCTCGTGTACTATAACATCCCCTACCTTGAATACTTTAAGCACGCGATACTCTTCATTACCAAACACAACATATCCTGTATCGTGATCCTGTCCTCCAGCTTTTGGATAGAATATTGTTTGATCAAATATAACATACTTTCCATTAACATCGATTACCTTTGAACTACACTTTTTCATATAGGGGTCTACGTGGAATAACGGCTTAGTAGTAGGCTTATTCTCGGCCCATTTCCTGATTTTTTCAGGAAGCTCCAGTTGTTTTTCCTTGACTAAGACTCGTGAACCTCCATGCTTCGCAGCTATCTTTGCATAGAAATCGCTTGGGATCTTGATTCTGACTCCATGCTTTAAGGCTCTTTCAGCCACTATCTCAGGTGGTATGCCATGGGAGTCATAGATCTCCACTAGATCCTCCTGGCCTATCTGTTTTTTGCGTTTAATGATCTTATCTACAACCACTACTCCACGGGTAATGCTGTCCACAAATTTCCTGGTTTCAAGACTTATTACGTCATACGCATAGTCTCTGTAATTCACAAATTTCCCATATACGTACTTGTTTCTCCAATACTCTAGCTGTTTTTCAAGAAGACTTAATACAATACTCTCTAAGTTAGAGATATCTACTTTAAGCCTTAGAAGCGTACGTAAAAGTCTTCTTATAATCAGTCTAGCTAGATACCCTTCTCCGGTATTTGAAGGAACTATACCATCTGATAGGAGAAGCAGAGTGGTTTTACCGTGATCTAGTAGCGTAAATACGTTTATCGAGCTAATTAGCTCCCTACTATACTCTTTTAGCTTAAGCCTCTCAATCCATAGCATTAAGTCCTCGGAACTTCTAATATCTTTATCACTAAGTTCATAAACAACTCTTTTCAACACATGATCAGGAGGTAGTTCTGTACCCAGTAGATCGCTGTACTGATTGATCAAGTCACTGAATATAACATGGTATGATGTAGGCTTTCTTTGAGTAAACCACGCGATTCTCTCGATTCCATAACCTGTATCAACAACGTATACGGGATTCAACTCGTATCTATTGTCGATTACACGATACTTCATGAAGACAAGTGTCGCTAGCTCCATACCATCCACGAGAACTTCAAAAGCAGGACCTGCATTGCCTCCTCCTTCCCACCAGGACTCCTTAAATACTATGTTTTCCTCGGGTATGCCTATCACATTTACAAAGAAGTCTAAAGCGTACTCAACAGTCTCTTTAATCCAATAAATCCATTTATCACCCTTATTGAACGCGTGATGACCGCCCATTTCAAAACTTGTGAGATGACGGCCAAAAGTGAATCCTACATAATCTATATCTTCCAGCCTAACACTAGGTTGCACTATTACGAGAGGATTGGCTGGAGGCTCTATAAGTCCCTCTGTAACCATTGGCTGAAATACCACTATTGAGGCTATCGTGAGATATAGGTCATTACGCCACCTAGCTAGAACTGGATAAGGATCTATGTATATATGTCCTTTCTGTTTAAAGAATGTTATAAACTTCTCCCTTGCATCCTCGACGCTTAGACTCTGAGTACTAGGGTACTCCTTATAAAGGAACTCATACTTGCTACACGGCCTATCAGGACAGGTTTTACGTGGAGTTTTACTCCAAAATACTGTGCCACATCTCTCGCATCTGTACTTCTCAAAACCTCTATCCCGTAAAGTGAACCCCTTAAACTCATTATTAGGATCCAACGCTATACACCAGATGTCATGCTAACTTATAAGTACCACTGTGTCAAGGTATTAAGAAATATTTGGAGTATTTGATTCGATTTATAGTTGCTTTATATTTTGTTCTAAACCTAGCTACAGCAAATACATTGTAACTACATAGCATTAAAACGCCTAGCCGAAGAGCGCTCCTAATCCTTCTGCTAGCTCTTCCTCGCTAACGCCTTCTTTCTCTTCCTCCTCTTCAGCAGGTTTCTCCTCTTCCTTCTTCTCCTCTTCAACAGCCTCAGCTTCTCCAGCAACTACAGGGGCGGCTACTGCGGGAGCAACCGTAGCTTGCTCAAGCACCTTAGCTATGTCGATGTTCTTAAGAGCTGCCACTAGCGATTTCACTCTAACATCATCTACTTCAACACCTGCTGCTTCCAACACTTTTTTGAGATTGTCCTCATTTACTTCTTTGCCGGCTTTGTATAGTAGTAACGACGCATATATGTACTCGATGTCTCAACACCTCATTGAACTTCTGCTTTTAACCATATTAGACTCTACGGGGGTTTTAAAAATATCTCTTAAGTTTTAGCCGAAGAGCGCTCCTAATCCTTCTGCTAGCTCTTCCTCGCTAACGCCTTCTTTCTCTTCCTCCTCTTCAGCAGGTTTCTCCTCTTCCTTCTTCTCCTCTTCAACAGCCTCAGCTTTCGCTACTGCTAGCTCTACGCCTAAATCAACGCCCTGCTTCTTAACTTCTAGTGCTAGCACATAGGCTCTAGCTATAGCTGCTTCCATTAAGTCTTTGATAGTATCTGGTGCTATGAACCCTGCTTCTACCGCAATGGCTTTAGCTTCTCTATACGCTTTAGCTAGTACAGCTTCAATGATCTTAGGCTCGGGCCATACTATCTCCATACCTACAAATAAAGCCTCAAGCTCTGCTTTGGCAAGTAACTCTGAATACTCCTCTAGATCTAGTTTAAGCCTATCACCTGGTACTAATACTCCATGGTCATAAGCTATTTTCGTCTTAAGTATAACCTCTTTTAGCGGCATATCGAGCTTTTGAAGCAGACTAGCTAGCTCTTCAGATATCACATCTCCAGGCTTAGCCACCACAGTGTCTCTAGTAACTACTACAGTGTTACCTTGAACGCGTGTAGGGATCTTAAGCTTGCCGAATGTGCTAAGTATAGGACCTGGAGGTAAACCTGTATCACCTTCCGGTATAACTATTTCTTGCTCAGCCTTATCACCTGGTCTATAGTAAGTTTTAGATCTATGCTTTTCAAGCAGGTTTACTAACTCAAATACATTTAACTTAGTGAATATGATGAGGTTCTGACCCGTTAACACCTTCTCAAACAACGATACATTAATACCAGCCTTCTTCATAGCAAGCAGTATAAGCTTGTTCTTGGAAACTCTGAAAACAGCATGTTTCCTTAGCTTCTTTCTCAAACGCTGAAGCTGATTGGTAGGAAAACCCTGGAGATCAGCTATTATGAATGCCGGATACCCTTTGAACAATTTGTATAACTCCTCAACCTCTTCTATCTTCCACTTTGGTATTCTCCGGGCATACATAATAGTTGAAGTCATGCTTCTCACCCTAAAACTGGAATAGGGGGGCCCATAGTAGTCTTTACAATCACCTTCGCAATGTTATGC
>QMWW01000102.1 GCA_003661825.1 Thermoprotei archaeon | reverse complement strand
TTCTCGATAAGTCTAGCTCTGTATTCAGCCTTCCAGTCAATCACATACCCTTTAAGTTGTTTAGCTATTCTGTGTTTAGCTACGGCTGGTGTTAACCAGCGCCATAATCCCAGCTTTATCCATTCCGCTGGGCAATTGAGCTTTTCACGCCAATACTCTAATACTGTTAACCATTTGCTCCATAAATTAGGACATATTCTTTCAACTTCGGAAAACTCGGCTAACGTACTTGCTGGACACATATAGCATCCGAGTCTCTCGAATCCCACATCGTAGAGTGGATTATAAGGAAGCTTATACTTCAGTATATAGAGCCACTCAACTAACTGATTCCACTCCTGTATAGGGCTTGTTGATAGTAAGTGCGGGATCCATCTATTACGCCATATTGCGGGGCTCTTTGCTCTATCAATGGATTCATATGCTCTCTGCCCTACAATATTTAATGCACCAGAGCTCCATTTAGCTCTACTAACTCTCGCTATTGGTATAAGCTTTGCAATTTTACAGCACCATCTATAGTCTTTACCAGGCGGGCCATAGCTCCATACTGCTTTCCAAAAGGTGTCCCTGGCTTCAGCTTTAACAAGTCTCAACCCATATTTTTCTGCAACTAATTCTACGTTCCTAACAGTATCTGGCATTTCTAAACCAGTATCATTAAATAGCAGTATGGGTTCTCCTAGAGCCTCTAGTGTTAAGTGTAATGCTACTAGACTATCTTTACCTCCAGAATATGATACAACTATTGGTAAGGGGTGTCTATCGTGTAATTTTCTTAAGAACTTAACAGAGGAGTTCTTGTACTGCTCCAAGCCTTCTTCATTATATTTCAATACATCCTCTAAGTTACTCCTTCTATTGCTGGTTTCTACGAGAGGTTTTCTAGCACGGAATACTTTCGTTACTATGTATCCTTTATCAGCTTTTTCAGCTAGGCCTACGACCTCTCCTTGTTTATCAACTACAACTACCTGTCTTGTCCCCCTATCTTTACTAGCTATGTGGTAACCTTTCCGTGGTTTTTCATCGATCATCACCGATTCTACAACACCGTTTGCGTATGCATAGTATGCACCGCTATAGGTGAGCCTAAATCTCCATACAGTGCTGAACGGATCGTAGTATAGCTGACCCCATACATTACCAGAGGAAATAACTTCCCACATTTGATCCCAATGCGGTACCTTATTTAATAAGATAAACCTGTTCTCAAAAAGTTCTTTGTATAACTTATCTGTCCCAAACTCGTAAACTATTGATCTTCTTAGTCTTTCGTAATCTCTTGGAAATCCTGGCCTAGCATCACCCGGCTCTGTCAGTCTGATTACATAGAATAGGTCAACTTGTTCGTGGCGTGGTTTGATTACCGGGATATCATAATCTGGGTCCCAGTAGATTTTTGTGGTTTTAGGCCATATTCTTCTAGGTACCATTTGTATTACTCCCTTATTCCAGCCAGTTAATAAGTATTCGGTTCTTTTGGGCACAATTTCCACTAGATATATAGCTAAGCCTTAACTAATACTTTACCTGGGTATAACGTTATCCTCAATAACTAGCTATTATAGACTAAATGAACGTAGCCCGGGACAGAAGCCATAAAAATTAATAAATTCGAATAGTTTTGTCCCACTCCTTCCCTTAAATAGACTAAGTTCCTCTAGGGGTAGTACAATGGCTGACGTTGTTGGGTTTATACAGGATCTAATAATAAACGTTACGATTATAGCATGGATTCTCTTCTTCCTAACATGGGTAGTGGGATGGGCGATACGGGGACTGCCTATACCCTTTATGAGGGTCAAGAGGACTGGTGAAAGGCTGATCGAAGATGCTGTATGGGCAGCTTTCTGGTTAGCGATGGGCACTACGGTGTTTGCTTTAATAGCTTATATAGCGAGCACCTTCTACCAGCCTCTGCCGGAGCCTCCAACTCTCTAATGAGAAGGTAGTTGAGAGTAGAGCGAGGCCGGTGCCTGAATTGGTGGATCTACTCGTTCTAGCATTCTATCTCTCTGTGCTTACATACTATCTTGGGGTCTTGATCTACATGCTCCCGATCCCCATATATGGGGTGAAAAGATGGGCACCGCAGCTAATGGTGGATGGAATATTTTCCGCTATATTAGTTTTCTCTTATAGCACTATACAGTGGGTCGTAAAATATGTTAGTGGATTGATAGGAGCTGATTGGAGCGAATATTACAATTGGTTCCTTGGAGAGGTAAACATAGTTATAGGAAGCATTGCGGCTCTCAAGGTTATTGGGGTAGGCCTATCAAGTATGGGTTTAAGCTTCTTAGCTAATTCATTGATATCACCACTAGTATCAAGCTTAACCTATCTCCTTATGTTCTTAGCCACCGCAACCCTATTCGTCACTATAATAACATCCATATCTAGCACTCTCTTAGCTATAGGTATATTACTCCATGCACTACCTTTCAGGATAGCTAGGGCAAGCGGCGCTACTCTGATAGCCATAGTAATAGTGTTTAGTATTGGAACACCTCTTCTCCCCCAATTTGTAAATAGTATAGCGCCTCAGAGTCCTCAGAAGGGGCTGACCAGTTATAACTATCTTCTAGCTGATATCTACGTATACGATGCAACAGGAGATCCTGTTTCATATTACCTGTATGAAGTATATTCACTTAACAACACATTGCTAGCCAGATACCTTGCAGACCTTAATGGGGTGATCAGGGCCTCACTCGTTGATAAAGGGCTTCCATGTTCAAGGTACAAGGCGGTGATAGACCTTGCCGGATACAAGTATGAGACGATAGTGGATCCGCCGGAGTGCACCTATAGTATTAGATCAACGAACATATCGCATATACTTGATAACCTAATAGTTATTAAGCCACTAAGGTTTATAGCGGTGTTTAACTATAAGAGCCTAGAAATATATAGAAAAGAAGAATACAATATATCGCTAGCTATAAATGCTGTAGAAAAGATCGTTCTGCTGGTTGTAAGCCTTAGTAAAGACTCTATTAATGTCTCCATAAACGGTACCTTAATAGAACCTTCTGAAAAAACTACATATAGCTGGGGAGGGTTAAGCTTCTCAGCATATATCTATCCTATTGAATATGGATATCACAGAGTTGAAGTTAGATTCGACCTAGGAGTATATGATAGTGTAGAACCTTCTTTTAGTGAAATATACTATGCAAGAGATACACTTGGATTAACGATTGAAGAACCTTTATCTCTCATATATCCGGTCTCATCTCTCATATTTAGGCTTTTCATAGCCCCTGTAATCTATTTCTCTATAATGTTTTCAGCTTCACTCGCCTTATCCCGTATGCTAGGCGGTTCTTCGGCCAAGATAGCTAGGTTACTGGTGAGTGCAGGATGAGGTCTGAACTAGCTGTAGCAGTCATGATCTTAGTGTATACGATGCTATGCGTGTTATTTACTAAGAATCTATTCTTAGTAATAACATTACTGCTAGCGATTTTAGCTATAAGATTAATTATATGGTGGGTATCCCGTGCAACTAAAGAAGCTAGTTAGCAACTTAACTAGGCTCTTGGAGCTAGCGGTAGATTTTGAGATTAAGCCTCCAGACTTGATAGTTAAATCAAGGAATAGAGTATCCATTATTAGGTACTTAGTTGGAGAGGAAGCCGATTTTGGGTTAAACGAATCCGATGATGCTAGGCTGGTTAAATTCGTTAAAGCATATGCTAATGTACTGGACAGATTACCTGAGGGCACCGAGATCAAAGTAGTGAAGTTTAAGGTTGACCTTGGTAAGCTTTTATCGCGTTTAGGGAATGAGATGATGAATATACGTGCATCTCTTGACGTGGTTGAAGAACCTCATGTAAAACAAAGGTTGCTGTCTAAGCTACGTGTCATTGAATCGCTGTACAGAATCATCCTAGGAGGCAAAAGTATTAGTCGACTAATTGTAGTAGTTAAGATCCATAGTAGTGGAAACAATGTTGATACGGTAAAACGAACTGTTTCTACACTGGCAAGTATGGCTAAGAACGTTATACGCAGCGAACTTGGCATATACATTAGAGAAGCCGATACTAGCGAGATCTCCTGGATAATTAGGTATGAGCTTGGAATAGTGGATAATCCAGGGGCAAAACAAGTCGTAATAGATAATGAGCGTGTATGCGCACTTGTATCACCTATCCCTAAATACAAAAAACCCAGTGTTGATCTGGTTAATTCTATCCCTATAGGCATAGATCTTGAAACTGGGTGGCCAGTACTAATACCAGTTGAGAACCTAACAAAGCATATCCTAGTACTCGGTCCTACAGGACGCGGTAAATCAACATTCCTGGCTACGTTGATTGAAGGTATTACTAGCCTTACTGGAGTAAAGATTCTTGGCATAGACTTTAAGGGGGATCTGGTATCTATGCTGGAGGACTCAACTGTTGAGATAGCTGATCCACGTGAATACCCTATAAACATAATTGAAAAACCAGAATATTTCGGTGTGGTGGACTGGGGTCTTGCTCTATCCGACGTGTTAGCGAATGTACTTGGATTAAAACAGGAGACAGTGGTA
>QMWW01000101.1 GCA_003661825.1 Thermoprotei archaeon | reverse complement strand
ATTTTTTAGCAACATAGTATAACTCATGTACTAGTTCACGGCTAACATAGAGTTTTAGCACGCCTTTCTCGGCTAGGGACAGTATTTGTTCGGCATAGGGTTTAAGCCAATCAGACTCCTTTACATGAGCCAACATTACATCAGTTTCTACTAGCACGCTTCAACCTCCTACTAAGCTTAACCTCAACCTCCTCTAAAGCTAACTCGTCTACAATCCTCCTAACACTACCCTTATCAATAGTCTCCTTAAGCCAGCCACCACTAGCCTCCAAAGGCCTAGGAGGAATGGGTATCAGGACAAGTCTAGATCCAGCAGGTATAACCAACACCTTATCACCAGGCTCCACTGTTCCCCGAGGCAGCTTAACTCTCCTCCTATTATCAACAGTAACCACAATAGCCAAAAAGTATCCCCAACCTATTATAGGTGACACCACTACTTAAATTCTTATGGGATATGAAAAGTGTTAGGTATTGTACAATGGAGTATTGAGTACTTTATGGTTGATAATCAAAATCAAAAATGTTCTATAGGTAAATGATGCTCTGAAAACAGTATGAATTCGTCAAAATACTATTTGAACAAGTTCTATATCCGTTGGAACATCAAGTTTATATGAGAGAAGGCTTAATACTAATTACCAGGCGCAGGATCTTGCCTGAAATAAGCATATTTTTGTCTGAAGAAGATTGGAGAGCTATTAGAGATGTTGCTAAGGCTTTGGGGTACTTCGTAAAAGGGGGAATGTTTAACTATATTGATAGGATAGGTGACTCGTATTCCAGTACAAGTGCTATAGCAGCTATACGTGATGCTCTAAGAGCACTACAGAGTGCCAGGAGTCAGGGAGAGAAAGTGCATATACCTTCTCCTCATAGTGTTGAGCATGTAGTTAAGCTTTTAGGCAAGAACATTAGGGTTGGCTACATTATCTCTGCTTTGGCCCTAACTTATGGTGGTATTAGTGTAAGAGAAGAATTGGAGAAAGAAGGGGGTGGCTAAGTATGGCCCTCTTATCTCTAGGTTTAAGGTTTAAGGCAAATGTAGAAGCACTTAATATGTCTGAAACAGTAGGTAATGTCACTCGGCACCGTAGAGTACCTGTTATAGTAAGCGAGAAGGATGGGTTTAGGCTAATATATGTTCCAGCTATAAGCGGTGAATCATTAGCACATGCGTATCAGGTAAATTTAGTAGAGGTAGCCAAGGTATTATATGATGGTAAGCCTCCAGTAGACCCATGGAGTCTACGTGGAGAGTTCGTGAAATTCACGGATAGAGCACACTTAACCGACACGTTAAAGAGTGTCATCTCTAGTAAGAAGAGTACTGAAGAGAAGCAACATGAGTTTGAGAAAACAGCTATAGTTGAGAGCATTGTAGCTGATATAGGAGGATTCTTGTACGCTGAAAATCCTCCAGTAAGAAGGACAAGCGTATTCCAGGTGGGTTATGCTATTCCCGTTGAAGAGTTTATTGAGGCCACAGCTATTGAGGCCCAGGTTCATACTAGGCAGGCTGTAGTAGGCTTAGAAGCTGAAGCTGAGCGCCAAGCCCAAATGCTATATTATGTTGAAGTAGCATCAGCAATATACGGTGTAACGTTCAACATAGACCTAGACGGTATTGGACGTACAAGCATGGTTAGAGTCGAACAAGTAGTTAATGAAGAGGAGAGGAAGAAGAGGATTAAGGCAGCTATAGGAGCACTAGCACTAACTCTTGGTGAAGCACTATTCGGTGCAAAGAAGTCTAGGTTTAACCCTGTACTAGAGGTACTCGATGCTGTAGCAGTAATATCTCACCCGCTAGGATTCACTATAACACCTCCACAGAAGAAAGACTATATCAAGGATACGTTAAAGAGAGCAACAAAGTACGTAGAGATTCTTAGGGAGCTCGGTGTAAGTGAAGGGTATGTTAAGATAGCAACCTATGGATACAAAGACTACAAGAACAATAAGGAGAGCTTAGAGGAACTCTTCAACTGGATTCTTAGCGAAATCGGGATCTAGTAATGTCACTAAAACTATTATACGGACTAGTAGTTGACATAGAACTACATTGGGGAATTACATTAAACTATTTTTCAGGTACCAAGAGTAAACCTGTACTCCAAGTTATTCCTCCAACAACAATTATTGGTGCGTTAGCTTATCCGTTAGCTAAGCTTAAAGGTGAACCAGAGAACGCTGGAGATGCTAGCAGAGCAGAGATGTTTAAGGAAGTCTTTACTGGTGTATACTACTCCATAGTTAAGGGAGCATTAACACCGTATGCCGAGATCTCGAAAGTATGGTTCTATAAGGTTAGAGACAAGAGAGCTGAAAGTGATGCAGCAGCTTTTCCAAGACTCTACGCTAAGGTTCCTACAAGGATTAGATTATACTATGTAGTCGATGTATCTAAGGCTTCTAGAAAACTAGGTATTGGTTGGAGAAAGCTGTTGGAATATGCTGCTTGGAGTATAATGAGACTGGGGTCGAAGGAGTCGATAGTATCCGTAGTAGATGTTAAAACATCTATGGTGAAAGAACTGGATGTGAGAGGAGTAGAAGTAATAGAAACACCAGCAACTATTCCAGCATATAATGCTAAGTCCATTACTGGAAACTATGTTTTAGCCGAAGTAATTGATTGGAGGAAGAGCAGGATAGGACGATATACTGAGGCAAGTATAGTTAGAATAGCTCAACCTGTAGGAGCATACCACACACCCTCTAAGGTCAAAGTAGAGGTTGAGGAGACGCCAGTCTACCTAATAGAAACACCTAGCAGTGTAGAAAAACTAATTCCTTGGTAAGAGGTGAAGGATCTAGTGACTATTAAAATCGTAAGTATTCCCCAAGGATTTACTGTTAGAGACTACATAAACCTAGCATTAATGTTAGCATCATATTACCATAGAGATAAGGGTCTTAGCGTAAAATGCTCTAATGGTTTTATAGAGTTTAGTGGAAGCATAGATGATGTATGTGAGAGTTTCTCAACGGCTTACTCAAGAATACTAGATATAGCTAATGCTAAGATTAGTGCAGGTATACAATGTCCTAAAATGCATATCAATGACCGTAATGTTCTAGGAAAGGTGTTAAGTAAACTGGGTCTAGCAAAACCTTCAAGAGATGCTAGGTACATTGACATCTTCAAAGACATAGTTAAGTACTATAAAGATAATCTCGGAGACAATAAAGTATGTAAAGATTTTACATCCGAGCTTGCTTTGTCAATGTATACTAAGGATAGAGTAATAGTATTGGGTTCAAAGACCAGTAAGCAGGCATTTGCACCACTACAGCCTTTCAAAATAGAGAAGTATGAGTACGGTAAGGATTTCCTTGACCTATCTAAGTCTAAGATGGATGTAAGAGCAACAGCTAGCTGGCTCAGCTTAATGGTTTCTGGATGGCTTTTATCATATAACGGGTTCTTGGGCGGAGAACTAGTCTTCTCCATGCCCCCAAGCTACATAGTAGACTCATCTATTTGTAGCGGAGAATACGTTAACACGCTACTTAGCGCTCTAGGAGTAGATGATCCATGGGAAGCATTTAGCGTAGATAAAGGGTATTATTCTACACCAATGCGTGTTAAGGCTTCAGCCAGTCCTGCCGAAGCATTTTACATGCTACTAGCACTATCTACGCCAGCACTGAAGAATCCATCGTTAACACCGCTAAGGCTTGTAAGGATAAGCTTCGATGGTAAGAGGTTTACTATGGTAGAAGACGTTGTAGTAGACTTGTCTAGGCTAAAAGAGTTCGTAGAGTCCACTTCAGTAACCGAGGAGCTTAGGAGAGCTATCGAACATCTATCACGTTGTGCTATACAGTCCTATACTGGTTTTATAACTACTAGTTGTAAAAACATGTTTGGGGACAACGCTATTAGGATGATTAAGACACTATACAATGCCATAATGGGCTCTTATGAGCCATTTTATGCTGTATACATGTTGTCTAGATTGTCTCCGGAGCCAGTTAAAGCATTACCGTACTTCAAGAACCCTAAAATAGTGTCTAAATTAATGGAAACATTAACTGGTGAAACCACGTAGATTACGGGATAAGAGGGTTGCTTGCAGAAATATACGATAAGTTAGTAGAGTCTTTTTGGGGTAAGCATAGAAGGCTTATAAGAAGATTTCTAGACGAGTTCGAGTGCTCTCCTGGACTCTACATTCTTAAGCTTCCCACAGGGTACGGGAAGACAGGCATTGTTTTCACTCATGCTCTCTCAACGCTAGTGGGCTATTGTTCTTCTTCAACAATATATGTTGCTCCTCTTAGAAGCCTTGTGGACGACGTGTATGATAGATGGAAGTCTATTGCTTCAAAGATAATGGGAGAAGACATAGTAGAAGAGATTTCAGGAGTTCAGCACATGGGTGTTGCCGGAAGCATTTACTTGAACAAGCCAGTAGTGTACACTACTATGGATACCTTTCTACTCCATTTATTCAAGCTACCACCACCAGAACTAAAGCATCAAGCAAAGGCTATGGTCTCCCGACAATATTATAGAGGTCATTACGAAGTCTCTCGTGGAGCAATAGCTAACTCTGCCAT
>QMWW01000100.1 GCA_003661825.1 Thermoprotei archaeon | reverse complement strand
TCTGGATCCCCATACTCCGTCGTCCACAACCTACCTATGTATAGCTTGTGGAACCTCAACATATCTAGAACCGGGTAGCCTATAACGGCTCCCTTCAGGATATCGGGTATACGCGTTAGCGTTACAGCTGCTAGTAATCCTCCATTACTAGAGCCTATAACTACTACTTCAAAGCCTTCTCTCCACAGATGTTCTGCAACAGCTATGAAGTCTCTGAACACGTTCTCCTTATTCTCCTTCATCCCAGCCCTATGCCACTTTTCACCGTATTCGCCTCCACCCCTAATATTGGCTACGAAGAACGAGCCTCCATCCTCGATGAACGGTATTATGTATGGCATATAGCGCGGTGTGAGAGGGATATTGAAGCCTCCATATCCATAGAGTAGTGCTTTCCGCCCCTCTCTAGCTCTATTGTACACCTTGAAGACGTGGATCGGGGTGTTGTCAAACGATCTAACCCATAGCTCGCTGACGCTGAGACCCTCTACTGGAAGCTCCTGCGAGTCGATGACTTCCAAGCCATCGTCTTCAAGCATATATAGCCTATACGGTATGTAGAACGACTCGTACCTAACTATACACTCCTCCTCGAGACAGCTGATCCCGGATACCCTACCTGGAGGGTAGAACTCTACTTCTTTAGCTAGTCTACCATCTAGATTGTAGATCCTGATCCTTGAAGAAGCATTAACGAGGTAATGTGCAACGATCCTGGCAAAGGTCGTTACAGCGTATCTCAATGGATACTTTTCATCTTCTCCTACTATCTCCCTCACTTTACCGCTATCTTCTACCGCTATTATGCGGCCCATACCATTACCGTCAAATCCTAGTATATAGTATTTACCGGAGATGTAGTTGATCGGGTAAAACCTATGCTCACCGTCTCCATACAGTTCTCTCCAGGTACTCGGATCTCTTAGGTCTCCTGCATAAACCGTGGAGCGAGACCATCCAATGCTTACCGTGATAAGCGCTTTAGAAGAACTGGTATCGTCGAATATATCGATCATGTATAGAGAGGGTAATCCCTCGCCAAAGACCATTTCATCAACGCCGTTTTCGCGGAGAAAAACTCTCTCAGCAGGAGGATCTACTCCATCAGGCGTCTTCTCCCTGCGGTAGAATCTCGTGTAGTAATACCTGTCTCTATCGATCCACGTAAACCCGCCGACAACTCCGTGGAGCTCATCTATTAAGTCGCCGGTATCTGGATTCACTATGCGCGTAATACCTTCGTCGGAGCCCCTGGAGAAGGAGAATACGAGTCTATCTCCATCCCTATTTGCTGAAATCCACTTGATAACTATGTCTTTCCCTAAGCTATGCGAGCTTAGGATCTCTTCGCGTGAGCCATCAGGGTTCAGACGGTAGATGCTGTATGAATCGTAGCTACGTACGAGCATGTATATTCCTTTTCTAGTCAGTTGTGCTAGCACCACGTAGGGTACTCTGTAGTACTCAAGTATGCGGTTAAGAAGCTTCCGAGAGAAATCCTCTAGCCTCCTCCTAGATTCTCTACTACGCTTTAAAGCCCATTCACGTACCTTAGGATTCTCTATATCCTCGAGCCATAGGTATGGGTCAGCAGTAATAGACAAATAAGGGCCCCCAACACGCGGCTTATATGCTTACTGCACCTCCTAATGTTTGTAACTTAGCAAATATATATGTATCGCGTTTAAACTAAGCCACTATGCACAATATCCAGCTATATCATCCTGGTACAGTATATATCTAGCTGTCTAGCTGCGATCTCTTGAAGAGAACCGTGTTGTAGAGCGAATTCTAGCCAAAAATTGTTAAGAGACAATAGCAACTCTGCTTCTATTGGATTAAACGGGATCACCGTGTACGTTGCACATCTAGTATCTGTAGTACGGTGATCAGTTTGACCAAAAAGAGGACGCTGTTGCTAATGGTTTTAGAGGCCTTCTTCGGAGGCTACTACGTGACAATCACTAGAAGCATTACGCCTATACTGCTAGTTGTATCTGGATACGCTGCTGAAGACTTACTACTGCTTAACGGTTTTGCTGGACTAGCTTCTCTCTTCACAGCTCTCTCTATACGTAGAGTACTGGAAAATATTAAGGATATCAGGTACTATCTGTTAATATCCCATATCACCGAGAGAGCTCTATGGGTTCTTGTACCAGTATTCTCCTGGAGCAAGCAGTACGTAGTACTGCTGTATAGTGCTGCAGTACTAGCTTCTACTTCAACGGGTATAGCTATGAGTACTAGCTTCTATTCTCTCTTTAGAGATAGAGCCTACAGGGATCTAATAGCGTGCAGAACAGCTGTGTCTAGTGTTGCAAGTGTTTTAGCACAGATTACTGCTTTAATAGCACTAGCCGCGATGGAAGGATTCCAGAAATACATTCTGCTCTACACTACAGCTTTTGCCGTGGGACTGGTTTCGTCTACTCTACTACTATTTACTCCTCCGATAAAGCTAGGGCTTAGGGAGACCAGACTACCTGTTATAGATGAGTCAGAAGTGAGAGCAACAATTACATATCTACTCCTCGTATCTCTGCTTTCAGCCTCTAGTACGCTCAACATAGTCTGGGTTCCAAGGCTTATAAAAGACCTAAACGCGCCAGACTACATGGTTGTGGCTCTAGGCCTTACACAAATAGTAACTAATATATTTGCTAGCATGTTTTGGAGAATGAGAAGCCTGGGTTCGCACAGAGTAGCTGTAGCGGGTTTAAGCATAGCGCCTCTGCTCGTATACTTTTCTCCAATCACAGTAGCGCATTTAGGCATAGCCGTGTTCTACAGCTTCTCGATGGTGGGTACAAACCTCTACGCCGCAACTATGTATGCTGGCGTAGTCAATAAGATAGGAGCCCTTAGGTCGGGGTTAATGCTATCAACATCTAATGCCCTCGCTCTAACGATATCTGGCTTCATAGGATACGCTCTATCTTTTAATACAGCATACGTATTCATACTAGCAAGCCTTTTTGGGGCTATAGGGCTAGTTATAGGTCTTATAGCTATGCCGGAGATAGCCGTGGTATCCCGAGAGCACAGCAGATTCTATGCCCGTATACTCTATATGTCCAGCATAGCTAGCTACAACTTCGTGATGTTCACCGTAGTGGAGACCGCGATAATTACTCTAAGGTTGATAGGTTTAATACTAGGTATACTACTCTTATTCCTGATATACAAGATGATACACTACATCACCATACTAGCTAGGTAGGTGTGACAAAGTGAGCGAAAATATAGGAAGCGATACTGGCGTAAGCATACTATGGGAAGCGTTTAGATTAGCTCTGCAAGACCTAGCTCGTATGATACCGAGCGTTCTATTGGCTGTACTGATAATAGCTGTATACTTGGTGATAGGTATTATGCTGAATAGCATATTGCGCAGATTCCTCAGGATTCTCAGGCTAGACGAACTGGCTGCACCTATTGCTAGACAGCTTAGGATCAGGCCTTCTAGCCTAATCATAGCCTTGATCGATATAGGGCTGGTGGTACTAGCCGGGTACACTATCATACTCGTAGTAGCACCGGAGTATCTCGAACTAGCTAACCAGGTAGTGTACTATATTGCCAAAGTTGCGAGCGTTGTGGCCCTGATAGTAGTTGCTTTTGTTATCATAAACACCATTGTAGGCTACATTAGGCTAGAAACCAAGCTCAGGGGATTCATGTTCTTAATACTCCTATTCGTAACGCTGATCCTGATCATAGATATAGCCGCTCTCTCCGAGGAAGTTAAAACCGCATTGACCTGGGGCATTAGCATAGGCCTAGCACTACTGATAGCCGTGTTCTCGGTGTGGTACTTCTTCCACGAGGTTCTAGAGAAAAAGATTAGTATCTGAGCGTGTCAGGGAAACCGGGTTCTTCATCCCACCCGGCCCCTTGAGGTAGTCTTTTGTCCTGGCCTTCTTCATCCACTGCTATAGCTACTTCTCTAGATCGCCGGTTATTATTCCATGGTCTATGAAGGACCTGAACCTTCTACCATTAATATACTTTGTCTCTACACCTCTCTCTTTAAGCCTCTGGTCGAACTCTCTACTACTAAGGTCTTCTGGGAGATATCGTTTTGACGCTAAGACGAAGTTACAGGTGTATGCAAAGCTCGGTACCCATACCCAGTACTCGCTAACAATTGGGAACACCTTCTTTACGCTACCGTATACATAATCGTATGATTTGTTGTAGAAGAAGCTATTACCAGCTTGAGTCACGACTACGCCATCTTCTCGCAGGATCCTGTAGATCTCCTTAAAGGACTCCACCGAGTACAGCGGCCTAGCGATCCCGCTTGCATAGGGATCGGTTAGATCCATTATGACTACGTCGAAGACCCCGCTCTCGGACTCCTTCACATACTTTAACCCATCCATTATAACCACTTTGACTCTCTCGTCGTTGAAGCTTCCTTGGTGCATGAACTCTAGGTACTTCTTGGCGAACTCAATAACTACTCTATCGATATCGACCATTACGGCTTCTCTCACGGTATTGTGTTTAAGGACTTCTCTCAGCGTAGCGCCTTCGCCTCCGCCCAGCACTAGTACTCTTCTGGGATTGGGGTGTAGAGCTAGAGCTGGATGGACGAGTGATTCGTGATA
>QMWW01000099.1 GCA_003661825.1 Thermoprotei archaeon | reverse complement strand
CGTCTCTTCCCATCCTGGGGGTGCAGCAGCCCCCAAGGGTGGGGCTGCCCGCCCATTAAAGGGGAACGTGAGATGGGTTTAGACCGTCGTGAGACAGGTCGGACTCTACCTGCCGGGGGTGTTGGCCGCCTGAGGGGAAGGTGTCCCCAGTACGAGAGGAACGGGACGCCGCGGCCTCTAGTCTACCGGTTGTCCGGCAGGGCAATGCCGGGCAGCCACGCCGTACGGGGATAAGGGCTGAAGGCATCTAAGCCCGAAGCCCTCCCCGAGACGAGGCGGCCATTCCCCGACATAATACCCGAGCGGGTGACCGTTCGGGTGTCGGGGACGAGGGCTCCCGTAGAAGACGGGGTTGATGGGGCGGGGGTGTAAGCCCCGAGAGGCCTATGCCTCGAGGGGTGAGCCTGCCGCTCCCAATCGCCCGAGGTGGTATGATTACTAGTTCCCAACCTAGGCGATACTACTAGGGGCCCATGCACGGCATCTTTATACTAGATGTATTCTCTTATCGTATCTTTTCTTTAATTCTGAGGGAATACCTGGTTTATTTGTGAAATCTTTAATAGGCAATTTTTAGGATATTCTCTTGAGGGCATAGGGGATAAGCCGACGGGCGGGTTTCGGGTACTTCCCGGCGACGGGAGTACCTGAGGAAGCTCCACCCTCCGAGGGGGCGCCGCGACCCGGCGACGGGTAGGGTGAGAGCCCTGGCAACGGCTCAGAAACGAGACCCCCCTCGGTATATGTGAATGATTCAACATACTATAAGTTGATGACTATGCCGAGGGGTTGGGTGAAACGGCCGACCCGCGGGGAGTAAGGCCAAATAGGGATCGATGATCTGCCCCCGAGAGATCCGGGTGGGCCGCTGAGTCGGATCCCGCTTAAACAGAAGGTGGGCTACGATCGGCTTATCCCCGCCTAGAGTTTAAGTGGGGCCGTAGGCTAGCTTGGTAGACTGCCGGGCTCGGGCCCCGGTGACCCCGGTTCAAATCCGGGCGGCCCCACCATAATCTAAATTAAAGAATGTTTCAATTCTACTGTGCCTGATAAATTACGTCATTTTTATGGCTATGATTTATCCAAGGAAATTTCGCTCATAGGTTAAAATACCGATGGTTTTTAGTTTTATTTAATTGAAAAATAAGAGGATTATTAGGGAGGGTATTCAGAATTCTTCTCTTCATGCTTAAATGTTGGGGAAAGGTTACTGCTAATCAGGGATTGTAGAGAAACTTTAGCTCTTGATAATAAAATATGTAAAAAACTTAACGTTAGTGACGACTATAAGGTACGAACTTATAGAAAAGATCTTAGTCTTGATATCTGCTTATTTTAGGTAAGAATAAAATAGAGCCCCGGCCGGGATTCGAACCCGGGACCACGGGCTTACAAGGCCCGCGCTCTGCCTGCTGAGCTACCGGGGCTTCTTTCCTTCGAAGAATAAGTAGTAAGTGATACTTAAATTTTTATTAGATACTCCAGTACCTTCTAAGGAAGGATATTTCTTCTTTAAGAAGTCTATATGAGCTACTCTTTACAGATTCCTTTGTCTTTGTAGATTTCAAGTATTCCCCTTTAGGTTCTAGATTTAGTAAAGCTCTTATTACATTCAATGTGCTCTCGGTTAATGCCTTTAAGTCATATCCTCCCTCTAATGTTAGCAATATTCCTAATTTTGGTTTTATTTCCTCTACCACTTTCTTTATCATCTTCCAATAAGCTAAAGATGAAAGGTTAAGGTGCGCTAGTGGATCTCTGAAATGAGCGTCAAATCCGCTACTTATTAGAATGAGCTCTGGTTTAAACTCCTTTATAATAGATATTGCTATATCGAATGCTTTGAAATATACATCGTCTGCTATACCAGGTAGGAGAGGTAAATTTACGTTATATCCTTCTCCTTTATCTAGTCCAATTTCTGTATACCAACCTGTGCCTGGATATATTCCCCATTCATGTAGTGAAACATATAAGACTAAGGGATCACGGTAGAATATATCTTGAGTTCCATTTCCATGATGTACATCCCAGTCTAGTATAGCAATTCTTTTAATTGGGTATTTTTTAAAAGTGTAAGCCGTCGCTACTGCTATGTTATTAAATATGCAAAAGCCCCCTGCATAAGTTTTTGTAGCATGATGCCCTGGTGGTCTAACAAGAGCGAAAATATACCTTATCTCACTTTTCATAAGTGCTTCTATACCCTTTAAAAGCCCTCCTACAGCTAATCTTGCTACTTCATAAGTTTTAGGGGATGCATAAGTATCTAAATCTAACCAGTCTCCTCCTCTTTCGCATACTTCTTTAACTAAATTTAAGTAGTCTAGATCATGTACCATAGTTATTTCTTCTTCTGTTGCTTTTCGTGGCCTAATGAATCTAACATTGTTTTTCAAAGGGCTATTCTTCAGATTACTCACTATGCTAGTTAATCTTTCTGGCTTCTCGGGATGTAAGTTTGGTGTTTTATGGAGTAGATAACGACGATCGTATATTATACCTACATACATTTTACACTTACAAATTTCTAATTAGAGGGGACTTAAAGATTAAAAATCATTAAATAGAGTCTATTATTTCTAGTTGACTAAGTACGTACTCTCGTATTTCATCAACAGTAGGAAGTTCCTGTACTATCTTTCCCTTCTCTATATACTTCTTAAGTAGGGGCTCCATACTATTATTACAGAGAGGACATTTACACTCTTTCACATTAAATGGTGTTACTACTAATGTAAGGTCTCTAGGGCAACGCCATAGCATCTTTTTTCCAGCTAGTTTCCCACGTTTAGTTATAGGTTTGCCTTCTACCTCGACTATATCCATAGCAAAATCTACTACAGGAGCATTAGAAACTGAGGTACCAATCCCGAATCCATCAGCACCTGCCTCTGCTAGTTCTTTTATATTCTCGTCATTTATCCCTCCAGACACTATTATCTTCACGTTTTTGTATCCTCTAATGTCTAATTCCCAGCGAACCTCTCTTATTATTTCGGCAAAATTTCCTTTTCTTGATCCAGGGGTGTCTAGTCTAACTCCATAAAGTTTATCTCTTAATGCTTCAGCTGCCATTATGGACTCTATTTTCTCATCATAAAATGTATCGACTAATGCAATGCGTGGTACTTCGCTAGGTAGTACTTCATCGAACGCTTTCCATGCTTTAACTTGACTGCCCATTACTAGAATGAGAGCATGAGGCATAGTGCCCATAGGTTTTTTACCTATAGTTTTAGCACCGATTATACTAGAAACTCCATTAAATCCACCTATATATGCTGCTCTATCTAGCATTGGTGCTATACCAGGATGCATTCTTCGTATTCCGAAAGCTAAGAGTATTTTCTCCTTACCTACTATCTTCCTTATTCTAGCGGCCATAGTGCTTACTCCACTTGATTGACAGAGGAATCCTAATAGTGGAGTCTCGTAAATACAGAAATCGTAATATTTGCCTTCTATGAACATTACTGGAACTCTTATACCATAGTAATCCTTAGGTTTAAAAAGAGTTCCTTCAGGGATTGCATATACATCAACTGGTATTCCCTCTAGTAATCTTAATGCTTCTTCAAGACCGGAAAGGATCCCCCATTTCCACTCTCTAGGTAGACTGCTTGTAGTTACCTCAGCTACTACTTTCACACTATTATAACCTTTTGCTCTTAATATCTCCTGTGTCCTAACAAAGTATATGTCTGTAGTTTCTCCTCTCTTTATCTCGTCTTCTGAAGCGATGAAAAATCTCCTCATAGAATACCCCCCTACTGAATACATCATGATGAGAATTATTAAAGTGCCTATATTAACTACACTTTATAGGAAATGTTTGTCAAGTAATAGTTCTCATAGGCTACATCCAGTACATTAAGGTTCCTCTATACTTCTCTTTATTTAGTATCTTCTCGTCCACTTCCTCTCCAAGTTGAATTTTTATACTCTTGATAGTTTCAGGCCCTATTAGAGGTATCTGTAATAGTTCTCTAATTGAAGCTTTCTTTAGTGCTAGTAGAGTCTTATAGCCTGCTTGATAGAGAAGTCTTGCTTTTATGCGCCCTACGCCTTTTAATCGGACTAGCTCTAGAAGTTCTGGCTTAACACCATATTTAACTCTTAAAGCTAACTGTTCTAAGTTTCTTGAATGATCTTTAAAGCCTAAATATCGTGCAATATCGCTTGCTGCATGAAGTAACCATTCAGCAGTTTGTGTTAAACTATGTATATCCCCAGGTCCTACATCATACTCTTTAACTAACTTATCCTCAGGGACTTCCTCTATCCAATCTTTTAGTAATAAAGCGGTCTTTACTTCGGACAAGTACATCTCGTATTCTACTGGATAGTAATACTCATCTGGTGGAGGTATGAAAAACTCATCTTCATGAGCTTCAACGAAATTAGCGTATTCTTCATATTCTCCTCTTCTTAAGTAAAGCTTAGGCATATCTGGAGTATGACATATTAAATGAAGGTAACTTATTGGAGTAGGATTAATGGATGTTCCGATCGTAAGTCCCTTCCTTATGTAAACTGCTGAAAGTGGATCGATGTATAATTCTGAGATTCTTTTTCCAAAAGTAGTTGCTTTTAGAAAGCTCTCTTCTATTAGGAACCCTTCT
>QMWW01000098.1 GCA_003661825.1 Thermoprotei archaeon | reverse complement strand
GTACTTGGTCATCAGCTCTTTAGGCTGTCCTTCGGCTATAATCTCTCCTTCGTGAATGATTGCTACGCGGTCGCATAGGTACTCTACTTCCAGCATGTTGTGGCTACTAAGCAGAACAGCTACTCCGTGGCTTCGAGCATACTCCTTTATGATCCTCCTGATCCTCTGAGCACTTATAACGTCTAATCCACTAGTTGGTTCATCTAGTAGTGCTATCTTAGGCTTCACCATGAAAGTCTTGGCTACGAGAAGTCTACGTAGCATACCCTTGCTATAGGTCTTGATCTTATCGTTTATGCGACCCCCGAGATCAGCTATTGTTACTGCTTCTCTAACCATATCTTTGGCTTCTTCTTCGCTCTTAGCGTAGAATCCAGCTATGAATTCAAGGAACTCTAAGCCTGTAAGGTACTTGTATGCTCCAGCTTCTTCTGGTAAGTATGATATTCTTTCGCGTACTCGTTCCGGCTCTTTCTTAACACTATAGCCTTCTATAAGTACATCTCCACTAGTCGGCTCTAGTATAGTAGCTATTATCCTCAGTGTAGTAGTTTTGCCAGCGCCGTTAGGGCCTATCAATCCATATACCTCCCCGCTATTAACGCTGAAACTAATACCTTTAAGAGCTCTAACTCCTCCGGGGTACACTTTCGCTAGCTCTCTAACTACTAGTGTGGGCAGTGCCTAACCCCTACATGCTTCGATATAATTAGCTAGATATTCTAAGTGAAGCATATATGTTTTGATGTATAGATGTCGCTATAGCCAACGGCACGGCTGGTGATGGGCTGAGAGCGTTGAAGCCTATATATAAGTGCAGGGTATGCGGTAAATACGTCGAAGAACCGTATCACTGTGGTGAGAGAACACAGCCATTCCTAGACTCTGGGAGAAGAACTAGGTTAAGCAAGCTGTTAAGCGGTTTGCTGAGACACTATCCCTGGGAAATAGGCCTAAGACCCAGTAGTGATGGGTGGGTTAGCGTTAGAGAGTTAGTTCGAGGTATTAGGGAGAGGTGGAGGAACAAGGAACTATATCAGTGGGTTACAGAAGAGCACGTGCGCGCTATCGCTATGCTTGATCCAAAGGGTAGGTTCGAGCTAAATAACGATAGAATTAGAGCTAGGTACGGCCACAGCATCCCAGTCGAAATAGAGTATCCGGCTCTAAAACTGGATAAAACATTATACCATGGGACAAGCCTAGATAGGCTTACATCTATACTATCCGAAGGGATAAAGCCTATGAAGAGACGCTACGTACACCTAACCCTTGAACCAGGCGAAGCCGTGGAGACGGGGAAGAGGCATGGAAAACCAGTAGTGCTGGCAATAGATCCAGCGTGTCTCGAGGAAAAAAGCATAAAGGTGTATAGAGCGACCAGCAGGATCTACCTAGCTAAGTATGTTCCACCAGAATGTATTAAAAACAAGCTATTACCTACTTAAGCCGCTCGAAACAAGGCTGATGAAGCTTGAAGGTAGAGACCTGCTTCTATAGATAAGCGAATAATCAAGTTAGGTAGGAGGTGGTGAGTGGACCGGCCGGGATTTGAACCCGGGACCTCCGCCTTACCCGACCTCGGTGTAGGTGCTTTTAGGTGTGCGAGGGCGGCGCTCTTCCAGGCTGAGCTACCGGCCCATGTATCGTGGTATTACTATGCGTTAGTGCTGGTTATAAATTTCTTCAGTGCTCCTCTACTAGGCTATCTAGCCTAAGCTTAACCCTCTTATGAGGTCTATCGAGTACATTGTAGATAGTATAAGTATATGCTTCAGCTAGTACTTTCTTCTCGCGGATACCCGTGAACTCTTGAAGAGAGTATTCGAAGGGTATACCAAGGAGTGAGAGTAGAACGCCTACATAGTACAGGTTTTCTCTTCCAGATGGTACGTGGTACAGATTCTCTAGTTCCACGTCCCTAAATGGTGCTATGATGACGGTACTGGGTCCTAGTTCTTCTCGAGGAATGTTGATCTCCGCTCTCTCCCCGAGTACAACGATATAGTCTATATGGCCTACCTCTATGGTAGAGCGCTCATCACTAAGTGCTACTAGCTTTACATAGCTATATTCACGGTTAGGGGAAGTCTCTATTTTAATGCTGTAGCCGAGTCTTTCCAGGATACCTGCTACCTTAGCTAGTAGGTCCTGTATCTCGTAACGATGGTTGATTAAGAGAATCGATAAACAGTTCTTACCGATCATGATTTATCACAGCGTATCAGCGGGTAGTCCCTGCTACCACATCCCGGGGGGCTTCGGATGCGTCATCTCTCTTCATCTACCCAAGAGAATCTTTATCTAGAGACGCCCTGTTTTATCTTTCCCGGCTAACTCGGAGAAAACATTATTATTTGGAACGTACATGATATCCTATGTATCCCATATGCTTGTTCTTCCATATGTTGTAGGTGATGTGGTGTTGTTTGTAGAGATCAGGTGGCATGGACGTGGTGGGCAAGGTGTATGGACGGTATCGAACCTACTAGCTGTTGCAGCATCCTATGAAGACAAGTACGTACAGAGCTTTCCAGCATTCGGACCGGAGAGATCTGGAGCACCCGTTCTAGCCTTTACTAGGATCAGCGATGAGCCCATAGAGATCCACAGCATGGTATATGAACCCGATGCCGTAGTAGTATTAGACTGTACCCTTCTAGGTAGTAGAGCAATTGTTGAGGGGTTAAAGAAGAATGGAACTATAGTCACAAACTATGAAGATGAGCCTAGCAAGGTATATGGTGTAATCGGGGTAGAGAAAGGAGAGTATCGCATATACACTTGTCCAGCGTCTAGACTGGCACTAGAGGTATTGAAGCGCCCCATAACCAATACGGCTATGCTCGGATCACTGCTAAAAGCCTTACCAATAGTAAAACTAGAATCTGTATTCAAAGCTATAGAGAAGAGATTCCCGGGACCAATAGCCGAGAAGAACATCGAGTTGGTTAAGAGAGCGTATAACGAGACTCAAGAGGTGAAGTAGATGTCCGAGCTCCGTGGTTGGAGAGAGCTCCCTCTTGGAGGAATAGCGTATAGGCTATCAACGGACTACAAGACTGGTGATTGGAGAGCTCTCAAACCCGTAGTTGATACCGAGAAGTGCACGAAGTGTATGCTATGCTGGATATTCTGTCCAGACATGGCGGTCATATGGGATGGCGAAAAGATCGTGATAAACTACGACTACTGTAAGGGTTGTGGCATATGTGCTCGCGAGTGCCCCGTTAAAGCTATTGAAATGGTTCCAGAGCACGAGGTGAAGTAGGCTATGGCTCAGACCATACCCCACGTACCTCCTGAGAAGCAGCTACTGCTAAACGTTAACGGCGACGAAGCAGTAGCTTATGCGGTGAAGCAGAGCTTAGTAGACGTGGTGTCAGCGTACCCCATAACTCCTCAGACCATTATAGTGGAGAAGTTCTCGGAGTTCGTGGCAAACGGTGAAGTGCACACAGAGTTCGTAGCAGTAGAATCCGAGCACTCCGCTATGAGCGTGTGCGTAGGTGCTGCTGCGGCTGGCGCGAGAGCGTTTACAGCTACTTCATCGCAGGGTCTAGCGCTTATGTGGGAGATCCTCTACATAGCGTCGGCGCTGAGGCTTCCAATAGTGCTTGCAGTAGTTAACCGAGCTCTATCTGCCCCTATCAACATACACTGTGACCACAACGATGCATATGGTATGAGAGACTCCGGTTGGATACAGCTGTTTGTCGAGAACGTACAGGAAGCCTACGATACCACTATACAGGCGTTTAAGATAGCCGAAGACGAGAACGTATTGCTACCAGTAGCCGTCAACCTCGATGGATTCTTCCTAAGCCATACCCTCGAGAACATAAGGATCCTACCAGACAACGTAGTCCACGAGTTCCTCGGAGGACACAGGAAACTAGCGAAGACTAGAGTAGACTACCTCGACGGAGAAGTACCGTTTGCTCTTAACCCAGCATGCCCGCTATCCATTGGTCCACTAGACCTCTACGACTACTACTTCGAGCACAAAATGCACCAAGTAGAAGCTATGAAACACGTACTACAAGTTGTTAGGAAAGTAAATAGCGAGTGGTACGAACTAACTGGGAGAAAGTATGGTGATGGAGTACTGGAGCCCTACGAGGTAGAAGACGCTGATGTAGTAGTGACTGTACTCGGCAGCACAGCTGGTACCGTTAGAAGCGTTGTAAAGAAGCTTAGAAGGGAAGGAAAGAAGGTTGGTATGGTGAAGATAAGGATGTTCCGTCCATTCCCGCATAAAGATATAGCTGAGCTGCTAAAAGGCGTCAAAGCAGTCGGCGTTATGGATAGAGGCATAAGTTTTGGAAGCTATGGCCAGAGCTATCTCGAAATAGCGACAGCACTATATAGCTCGAAGGAAAAGCCGTTGCTAGTAAACTACATTTACGGGCTAGGCGGTAGGGATGCTTCGCCAGAACTTATTGAAAACTTCTTCAAGGAGCTGATAGGTATAGCTGAAAAAGGCTACGTAGAGGAGGAGATCAGATTCATAGGTGTAAGAGGGTAAAGGAGGTGGTAGTAGTGCCCGCTCAAACTCTACCTCAGATCCCGGTTAAGAAGGGTGAACCAGCCTATAAGCTGTGGATCTATGAGCCAGGCTGGAAAGGTGAAGAACCCCTTATACTGAATCCACGCGAGCTTGCAGAGAAGAAGAGACCAGCGCTACT
>QMWW01000097.1 GCA_003661825.1 Thermoprotei archaeon | reverse complement strand
GGCTCTGGGTGCGTGAGGGGAGCCCTGCTCCCGTAGCCCGCCCAGAGCTGTGCCGTGATGAACTCATCCGTGGCTGATACAGAACGCTATAGTTTGATATATGAAGCTACGGATGAGGTGAACGGCTATTCTATACCTCCAGCTAGGAGGAGTGACGACGAGGACAACAGCTACTTCAACAAGCCCTAAGGTTCAAGAGCTTTGTAGAAAAAAGTGAGGGAAGGAGCTTTCCCGAACCAATTACTATATACTTTGGACACGCTATGGCGGAGGACGAATTCCAAGCCTTCTGTGAAGTATTCGAGATGTTTATGAGCGAATACCATGGGATAAAAGTCGAGGCTATACTTTATGCCGATATAAGCCAGCTTAAAACAGCTATACTGGCTATAGCTACTCCAGCCCCTGGGCAGAGAGCAGTATATAGGTAATGCGCCAGACGTGTTTACTTGGGCTCACAATTAGATGGGAGCGTTTGGTGAGAACGGCTTGATCATAGCTTTAGATGACTATGTAGGAGCAGAGACTATAGCTAAGGATATTATGCCGTACTTCATATCCATAGCTATATCGCTGGTTCCAGTACTGTTTACACTTATGCTATCAGTTGCTTTATTGAAGTAGTAGCCGCCGAACGCCGTAATGGATGGATAAACGTGATAGGCATCGAACTGATACGATAGCCCGAATTTCTCGGCCCAGGGTTGTAGAAGCTCTTCATTATCTGCTTCATCTTATCAAAGCTCGTAAGAGGCGAGGGTATCAGGTTCACGTTAGCTACGTCCCGATCCTTTGGATGCACGTTGTTTACTGCATCGTCATCTATGTAGATCAGGCCTTCATCTGGATACTCTAAGCTGGCGATCAATCTAAGAGTGGTGGTTTTACCTAGCCAGATGGCCCGAGAAGCACGAAGAACTCTTTGCTACCTACCTCAAGCGTAACGTGGTCAGCCGCTACTACTCTACCAAACCTCTTAACAATATTCTCTATTAACGCGAGCCAAAACATCCACCTACCATTGGAGTTTTGATGCGAAGACTCTAAAAACATTAAATAGTAATGTTTACCTCCTTCTGGGTAGCAAAACTGTTACTATGATAGCTACAAAGAGCAGTGATAAGGCAATGACTAGTATGTTTTCTGGCCACATTTGTGCCGTAGTCGTTGGAGTAAGGCTGGGAGACCCACTGTAAGGAGTCGTAGTAGGCTTCTCAGTAGCTAGAGAGGCGGAAGTAGTAGGCGATGTAGGCTTTGAGGTGGTAGAGGTCTCCACGGGACTAGTAGCGGGGATGTTTGAGTTGTAGGTGTCTGGATTCCTAGTGTAGTTGTTGGACTAGTCGGCTGAGGTATAGTAGCTAATCCTACCGTTTACCTAAACCATGTCTTTATTTATACAAGTTATGTTGAACTGTGTTGGATATGGTTGGGTTTATTACGGCGATGCTCCGATCTCCTTCACCGTAGCCTATTCACCGGACTACGGGTCTCCGGAAACCAGTGCTCACCATATACCCTACACTCCAGTAAAAGCCTATAAACATCAAGAAGACTAACAAGAAGACCAAATAAGATAATACAAAGATAATAGCTATAAATAATCTAATGCTTCGCCTATTTTGTAGTAATTACCAACGCTATGTATCCTCACCCATGGCAACACGAAGTAGGTTTGATCAGCGCTATAGTACCGTGGCTGGTGATAATGCTATATGAATGCAACGTATACCTTACTTTGTGGAGACTGAGCAATATTGGGGGATAGGTGTAGCGAGCAGAGAACGAGAAGTAGTATGATCAGAATTGTTAAGAACCTTAAAGTCGCTCACCCCTTTACACGGCTTATGAGAAATTCAGGCAAATACCCCAATTTGTATTTCCAGGGCTAAAATAGCTAGAGGAGCTTCTGGAAAACAGCATTAATACCGCTTAGTCCCGGCCTATATGGCTGTAGGCTCTCTAGATCTCTATAGGACTCCCTATACTTCCAGCCAGCTCTTTCCGCTAATTCTACTAGCTCGTGTAAGCTGTATAGTCTTAGCTCGTAGCAGGCTTCACTAACGTACCTCAGATCCCTCCCGTCTCTCTCATAGAAAATCCACCTAGTTCTAACCACTGCTTTTTCAGGAATAAACTCGGGCCTTTCTACCACTACTAGACTCTCGTCTATTTCTGTAAAGTAGCTTGGAGCCCCGAGGAGCCCTGCGCGGAGCGATACTAGATCCAGGGACGCGTGGTTTAGGATAAGTAGGTATCCCTGGCTCTTCACTACCCTATACAGCTTCTTCATGATCTCTACGTCTACCTCCGGATCTAGGTAGTAGCCTAAGATCGTGGTCCAGTACATGAGAGCCGCATCGAAGGATTCCTCTCCAAAGAGCTCGTCGATCCTGCGTGCATCGCCAACGATAAACTCTGTCCTACCGCTTACACCGTATTCTTCTGCTTTCGCCTTAGCTTCTTCGATAAATATGGGCGATATATCTATGCCTGTAACCCTGTACCCTCTTAGTGCTAGCTGTATAGAGATACGCCCATTTCCGCATCCTAGATCCAATATGCGGATATGCTTTCCAAGCCCTAGCTTCTCCAGCAACTTAGCTATACTTTCTGCCTCTCTCCCCGCTCTATTCCACATAGAGTTCAAGACTCTAAGGAAGAGCCTGCCTTTTTCTAAGAAGAACCTTTCTATAGAGCATTCAGAGTTAGCAGCCAAACCTGGTAATCACCTAGACTCCGCTTTAGCAACAGCTTCTGCGTTTAGACGCTTTCTAAACATGTCTAATGTTTAAAAACCTAGCTACTACTCTATTAGCTATGAAGCCTACAGGTAGAGTACTAAGGCCACTATACTGAATACAACTGCTGCCTAGCTAAAGCCTTAGGTGGGTAAAGGCTTGAAGGTAAACCCTGAGTGCATAAGGTGTATAGTTAACACGAGGATAAACGAGATACTGGGCTCTCTAGGTAGTATTGATGAGACCATAGATATACAAATAGACCTCCTGAGAGAAGCTCATAGAGTCTTTAAATCTGGCAAAGAGCTAACTAGGGTCGCTACAGAGATCTACAGGTGGCTGGTAAACAGAGCTCCTCGCGTCGCAGAATACTACAGAAATATTAAAAGGAAGGGTATAGATAGAGCACTCGCCGAGATTAATCGCTATAGAGCACTTATTGAAGGAATAGAAGGATACGAGAAGTTCAGGGTCGCTACGAAGATCTCCATCGCAGGCAACCTACTCGACTCCGGAGTATATGGTCATAGTCCTCCGGAAAGACTGGATCCAGGTAGAGTGCTCGGCATGGAGTTTAGCATAGATGATACTAAGCGGGTATACGGCGAGCTAGTAGGTGGTGGTAAAAACGTGCTTTGGCTCTTCGATAATGCTGGCGAGGCAGTGTATGATATCGTTCTAGTAGAGACGATCAGAGGATACGGCAATAGAGTCATAGGGGTTGTAAAGGAGGATCCAGGGTTTCAAAACGACTTAACGGTTGAAGATGTGGTCTATGCTGGTTTAGAGAGGTATTTTGACGAGATAGTTTCAATGGGTTATAGCGGCGCTACAATACACCTAGACGAGATTTCGAGGGAGCTGAAGAAGTTAATTGCGTTGGCAAACCTAGTCATAGCTAAAGGCATGGCACACTACGAGTATGTCTCGGAGGTGGATTTAGGCAAGCCCGTATGGTTTCTCTTAGTACCTAAGTGTGAGCCTATTAGCCGATCGCTAGGAGTAGAGCGCTATACGCTGGTCGCTTTCTACAGAGGATAGGTTAAGCTGTTTCTCCCAGCAATACTACTGCTCGATCATATCTCTAATGGAGTCTTCGTCTAGTTTCATATACTTCTCTAGGCTACCGACATCGTACCACTCGCCTACATACCTGTAGGCTTTTACGCGGTACCCCTCTTTGATCATCCATGGCACTAGATCACCCATAATGTCGAAGCTTGTACCTAGTTCTTTAACGGTTTTCTCAAGTACGCTAGGGTTAAGCGTTAGTATACCTATTGTTACATAGAGGTTGAGCCATGGTTTCTCTTTCAGCTCTACAACGTTCCACTCTTCATCGATCTCTGCAACACCCACTGGTACTTTGTATCTATCAGCCACGGCCAGAACAGCATCAGCTTTACTCTCTAAATGCGTTTTTACGAGGTCCTGCGGATCGAGAGGAGCTAGTATATCGCCATACCATATGAGCACTAGGTCTCCGTCGATTACCCCATTAAGGTATGCTTTCAGCAAAGCACCACCAGTTCCATGGTATTTCTCGTCGTCGACGCTATAAGTTATTCTTACGCCTAGGTGGCTACCATCGCCTAGTAGGCTCTTAACGTACCTCCACCTGTATCCAACAAGCAGTACGGTCTCTTGTACTCCGTGTTTTTTCAACCATTCTATTATTACTCTGACAAGCGGCTTCTCGCTAGAGCCTATTGGGAGAAGGGGTTTTGGGACTATATCCGTGTACGGCTTAAACCTGGAACCTTTACCGCCAGCAGGTATGACTGCTTTAACTCTAATTTCTACCACCCGTAGGACCGGTTTCTCGCTAAACTAAAAGTATAGCTCTGTTTCGCATAAAGAGCGTTTCCGCTAATATCGAGTAGTAGCACCCCAAAGCAATACCTTATTATACTCTCCAGTACTCCAATGATTAGTGTAGTAGGTGCTCTGTATCTGTTGGTGCTAGGAGGCTTTAGCAAGGCCTTGATCAGACG
>QMWW01000096.1 GCA_003661825.1 Thermoprotei archaeon | reverse complement strand
GTTGAGTGCGAGTAGCGAGATCTGGTCTGCTATATCCTTGATCCTGGTAGACACTTCTGCTATGCTCTTCATAGCCTCGTTTAATTCATTCATCCTATCTAAGGTGCTTCCGAGGGCCTCCATCACTCTATCCATAGATTCTCTAGCAGATTTACCAGCTTCTTTAGACCTCTCCGCTAGCTCCTTGTTTTCCTCAATCTGTGCCAGTATCTGCTTTGCCTGCTCCGCCATGGAGTTCAGCTTCTTCGCTATTGTTTTAAGCATGTTGTCTAACTCCTGTACCCTCTGGCTAGTTATCTGTGCACCCTTAGCTACCTCCTGTATAGCTTGGGATATCTGCTGAACACTGGTAGATATCTGGCTAGATGCTTGCTTCACCTGAGTGGCTTGGCTCATGAGGGTGGGAGCCGCTTCTTTAAGCTTGACTACATAAGTCCTAAACAGGTCTATGAGCTTGTTTATATTCTTAGAGATATACGATACCTCGGCTGCTCCTTCCATTGCTGGTATCTGTCTTATAACTTTTTTCTCGGCTACCTCGCTAACATAGTTTGTGAGTAAGCCAAGATTCTTAAGGCTGTTCACGTTCCATACAATGGATATAGCCGCGACTACAACTGCCGTTAAAGCAGTAGCTATTTCGTTCCTTAGCAGTAGGTCGACGGCTACTACGCCTATTACCAGTATGATACAGCTTAGTATGACTACATACGTTAACCTTAGCGTCATACTATACCACCACTACTAACCTATTCGCTTCAGACCGAGATATACTGAGCAGAGATAAGCGACTAATCGGAGAAATAGACTTCTCCACAGAGCCTATATACAGTTTGTACATCGTTAATCCAGGCCGTCGGGGTCAATTATATAGACTATTCTGCCATCATGGTAGAGAGCGGTACTGCTTATGAACGACTCATTGTTGTTACTAGAGAGGATATGCGGTAAAGGCTTTATTATGAGATTTTCTTCTCCAAGAACTCCCTCTACAGAGATAGCCTTAATTGCTCTGTTCTCTGTTCTCAGGATAACCGTGAAATCGCCGCCATTGATCAGAGGCTTGGATACTACTATCTTATCACCATATCTCACAAAGCCTCTACCTTGTCTAAGCACGTGTTCAACGCTCTCGAGAGGGATTCCGAATAGGAAGCCTCCGTCTTCGATAACTAGACACCTGGTTACGGAAGCTGTCAGCGGAATCGTCATTACTATTCTGGTGCCTCTACCAGCTTCGCTCTGGATAGCTAGCCTTCCTCCAAGCTCTTCAACCTTAGCCTTCACAACGTCTAAGCCCACACCTCTACCGCTTATATCCGTTACTCTTTCCTCCGTGGAAAAGCCCGGGGTCGTAAGGGCTCTCACTACATCTGACCAGGTATAGCTACTGAGCTTGCTCTCCGGTAAGATGCCCGTTCTAACGGCTTTCTCGATAACTTTTTTCGCATCAATCCCTCTCCCGTCATCGCTTACCACGAGCCTGAGATATGGGCCTCTTCGCCTAGCCTCGATGCGTACTAAGCCCGTTGGCTTTTTCCCTCTCCTAATCCTTTCGTCGGAGTCCTCTATTCCATGGTCAATGGCATTTCGGACTATGTGTATCAGAGGATCAGTAAGAACATCTACTATTTTCCTGTCCACCATAATGTTTTCCCCTTCCACCTCTACCACTACTTTTTTCTTCAGGCTATTAGCTAGGCTATATGCAAGTTCCTCGAGTTTCTTAAACAGTATCGAGAGAGGAATCAAGCGGATCCTCGAGATCTCGCCGTAGATCATCTTGAGCGCTTCTTCGAGCTCTGAGAGCACCCTTCTAAGGTCGGTATCGGCTACTTCTGATAAATTAGCAATCGACGCGATCTTGTTCTTAACTATGAATAGCTGCATAGCTAGATTAAAGATCTTATCAACTCTTCTTTCATCAATGCTAACTACTCTTATGCTCAGCTTCCTCAATATCCACACCTAGACGTACTATACTCTATGGTCTACTCTTATCATAAACCATACTAACTGGTTCGATTAGCGGTAGATTTAAGGCATCCTCCTCCCCTACATAAACAGGCCAGTCGATTCGTAAACGATGCTCTAGCATGATCCCTAAATAGATGCTCAGCTATGCTGTCTTCGATTAGTTATCGAATAGCTAGATTAGTTTAATCCTCTTCCACCCCGATTAATCCTCTACTAGGTGAAGGCAGAGAAATGCAGTATCAGAGACTCCATGTAATGGATTCGCTGAAACAGGCCCGCCAGATCATTAGGCGCGTTAAGCTCTTCATTAGCCAAGCCCTAGTAGCTGTGCGGAACGAGGAGATAGAACATGCGGAGATCTTGGCTGAAAAGGCTATAACTCATCTTGAGCAACTAGCAAGACTGCTTGACGAGTTAGAGAGAGGAGCGAGAAAGGGTGGCCGTCATGGCAGGTAAGGGTGGAGAGGAGCAATACATTATATTTAAGCTAGGCGAGAACATCTACGGCATAAACATCCAGTATGTGAGAGAGGTAGTCGAGCCTAAGAAGATGATCAAGCTGCCAAAGGCGCCATACTACGTAGAGGGCGTTATGGATCTAAGGGGTAAATTGGTTACCCTGGTCAACTTATCGCGGATCCTCGATGTAGAGGAGGATAGCTCTACGAGTAAGCGGAAAGTGCTTATCATGAATACTGGTAGCGCTGGTGATGGGCAGCAAGAGACCGAGACTGGCCTAATAGTAGACCAGGTTCTCGGCGTGCTCAGAGCTAACAGTGTTGAATCTGAGAAGAGCGGTGTTCCAAGTGAGGTGATCGACAAGATCATTAGACATGGGGATAAGCTCATTCTGGTTTTAGATGCTAGAAAGGTTCTCGATCTCATAGGCTCAGAGATGAATACCGACATATAGGTGGAAAAATGACTTCAAGGAAGCACTACCTTACGCGTACCCGGGATTCTAGGACTCAGGAGCTACGCAGAAAAATAAGCGATACCCTTCTCTCAACGCAGGTAAACATGGACGAGGTGGAGAAGAAGGTCTCTTCGTTCGAGAAGAGACTGGAAGAGATACTTTATAGACTAGATGATCTCGAGAATAGGCTGAAGAAGCTGGAAGAGATCCTCGGGTAAGTGGGGTGGTAGTAGTTGGCTGTAGGCATAGCTATACACTCCTACAGAGGTGGGACAGGGAAATCAACGACTACAGCTAATCTAGCTGTAATGCTAGCTCTATACGGTAAAAAGGTTGCAACAGTAGACCTCGATCTAACGAGTCCAGGACTACACGTTATATACCAGGTATCACAGTCTATGATGAAGGTAACGCTAAACGACTACGTATTCGGTAGAGCAGCCCTAGAAGATATTGTAATAGACCTGACGAACCAGCTGGGTCTACCGAAAGGAAGGATATACTTCTTAGGCGCTAGCATGAAGCCAGAAGAGATAGCTAAGCTCTTGAAGGAGGGGTATTCCGAACAGTTCTTCAGAGAAGTTACGAAACAGCTCGGCGAAGCATACGGAGTAGACTACGTGATCTTTGATACCCATCCGGGTCTCAACGAAGACACTCTACTAGCCGTGCTATCCAGCGATGTATCCATGATGATGATGAGGATGGATAAGCAAGATATAACTGGTACATACGTAACGGCACAAGTACTTAGGAAGTTCAACAAGACTAGCTATGTAGTCCTAAACATGGTACCACCAAATATGGCTAAAGCCGTTGAGATACGATCAGAGGTCAGTAAGTTACTAGGAGTACCAGTAATAGGCGTGGTTCCGTTCTACCCAGAAATACTTCAGCATAGAAGCAGGGGCGTGTTCATATTAAAGCATCCTAAGCACCAATATACGCTAAGGATCAAAGAAGTTGCTGAATTCATTATAAACAACATAGGCTAGGATGAGGTGTTTTTAGGTGAAGAAGCTTAACATCGTAGTAGCCGACGACTCGAAGTTCATGAGGATTCTTGTAAAGCGTATAGTTGAAAGAATGGGGCATAGGGTAGTAGCTGAAGCTAGTAATGGTAGAGAGCTAGTGGAGATCATGGGGAGCATGAGAGAGAAGCCGGACTTAGTATTCCTTGATATAAATATGCCGGAAATGGATGGTCTAAAGACGCTAGAAGCTATACGAATCATGGGGAAAAACGTCAAGGTCGTAATAGTGTCGGCGCTCGGTCAGGACGGGGTAATTAAGTATGCTAAGTCTATTGGAGTAGTAGACTTCATAACAAAGCCATTCACACCCGACAAGATCATGAGGGTGATCAAGAGCGTTGCCGAGGGCTAAGCCCATCAATGTATTAGTGGTTGATGACTCAAGGCTTATGAGGAGTGTTTTAAAGAAAACGCTTGAGCAGGATCCTGAGATAAAGGTAGTTGGTGAAGCGAGGAACGGAGAAGAAGCTGTTAAGTTGGTACATGAGCTGAGCCCTGATGTCGTGATAATGGATATAGTAATGCCTAGAATGGATGGGATAACCGCGATAAAGAGGATTATGGCTGAAAAGCCTACACCAGTACTAGTTTTCAGCTCTATTACACAACAAGGAGCAAAGGCCGCGATAGAAGCGCTAGAAGCAGGTGCTCTCGAGGTTATAGCTAAGCCCGGCGGCATGCCTACTGTGCTTGACCTAGGAAACTTAGGAAGAGAACTTATTAGAAAAGTGAGGATCCTGGCAGCCATAGGGAGAGCTAAGCTCATGACAATGCTGACTCTTAGAACAATTTCGAAGAAGAAGGCTAGAGAAGAAGTATCTGC
>QMWW01000095.1 GCA_003661825.1 Thermoprotei archaeon | reverse complement strand
ATGGATGTATGTGGTAGGAGGGATCCTCCGTTTGTTGAGGTTGAGCCCGGCCACCACGTTGCATGCTGGCTATACGCTAGTAAATAGGTAAGCTCTGATACCGAAGAGTCTAGAGCTCCAATATTTTCCCTACTCTACTAGAAACCTCGGGGTGCTCGAAGAAGTACTTCTCGAGAACCCTGTTCCTCCTCTTCTTAGAGCCGTAGAGTAGCTCTATAGCCTTCTTCCTAGTGTTAACGGCTACTAGTGCATATGCTTGCTTCCACGAGTTTATGGGTGGGCCTCTCTCGACGCAGAGCTGTTCTAGCATACCCCGTACTAGGCTTAAAGCTATGTCTTCAGCAATGCTTATCTTCATGTTCTCCATAGGGCCTAGGATCCAGCTAGTGGGGGACAAGATATGGGCTAGCGCTAGCCTCTCGGGGCTAATACTCCGCGACCACGAATCTTCGCTGGATCTGCGTGCTTCTGGCCGGGGCTGTACAAGGCTCCAGAGCTCTCTAAGCGCTTGCGAGTACTCGAGCATCGTACACTTAGATCTTGGTAGCTGTACGGCTTGTATCGGCGGGTTTGGCCTGATCTCTACGTTCTTGTCTAACCTAGTAGTTAGTAGGAGCCTAGCTCTAGCAGAGCCTGTTATTCCGCATACATAGCAGTCTGTTAGGTAGGGGTTGTTGCGGCCGCAGTCTTCAAGCGTAAATACGGCTACAGGCCACCATATCATCCTGTAGCCGCGTCGAGCCAGGTCTCTGGCAGTCTTCTCTCTAACAGCTATATACAAGGTTTCAGCCCCAACTTGAACTTTATCAACCACGCTTATTATGCTTAGTTATGGCTATTAATCTCTTAACGCAGTATACGTAGTGTAGTATGTAGTACGACAAATATATTCTATAGTGCTGAGAATTATATATTACATGTACTGAGCCATCGTAGAACATAGTAGGTGAGGGTCTTGAGTGAAGAACTAGTTAACAAGCTCAAGAAGATGCTGTCCGAGATGAAGCACTGGGGTAAGAAGCCAGTGTTAAAATCGGGGCGTATAGTGGTAGAGATAGTTAAGCTCCCCGAGAGGAGGAGCAAGACGGGAGGCGTTAAGCCCGAACACCTCGCCCTAATGATTAGGAGAGAAGACGCTTTCCGCGGACTGATAATAGTGTCGCCAGAGGAGCTCGAAGACCTGAGACGCGGCATTAGCTCGAGCAAGCTGGACGAGATCGTAAAAGCGCTGTGGAAGATCTACAGGGATAAAACAGTGCTTGAATTCGAAATATAGCGTTAAACAATCCAGCTCTCTAGGCCTAGGGATGGGGGTTTGAATGGGGAAAATTTTTGGTTGTAGCACCCGCTTCTTGGGCTTGTAGAATGGATGCTCGACTTTATCCTTTTTACCGAGTATTTCGCTGATCTTAGGTTCTTTATTCACAGCTCTTTTGGCGCTGGCTTTGTTGCTTCGTAGTTGTATTTGTAGACTTTATCCGGGTCTTTAGCTTCTGGGTGTATGAATGCTCCACATATGATCACCAGATCCTCTACAGATCCTTTGGTATAATGCCTTCTTCAACGGCATCGGCTATGGCTTTAGCTACGGCGTGCTGTGCTAGTCCGAATATTAGCTCTGCCTACTTCATGTTCTTAATAGTTACTTTTGGAACAATCAGGGTTACTGGCTTCGCTAAGAAGTAGGTGTTAAAACGGCGAAGAACTTGGTGTGACCATAGCTTTGATGCGCTAGTCCAAAGGCTAGCCCTATGCAAGTAGGTTCTTCTTTATCTCCTATAATGAGGTCTATATGCGCTACCTCTGGTCTTTCGCCGACTAGAGCTTCTCCGAACAACACCCTGATCTTCTCCACGATAGACATCCATACGTATAGCTTAGCGTACAGGCTATATAGGTGCTTGTAAAGCATTCTCTTCTGTGAAAGCTTAATTACGTAGTCGAATCTATAGATTCTCCTTGGCGGACTATTAGTAGATACACGTAGTTTTGCACCGTTGCTCTAGCGGTGTATGTGTTTGTTCGTGGAGGAGGTACTGCTCGAGATACTGCTGATCATAGTCTTAGCTAAGATTCTTGGAGAAGCCTTTGAGCGCTTATCTATGCCGCCGGTTATGGGAGAGCTTGCCGCTGGTCTGGTGCTCGGCCCTTCTCTACTAGGGTTGATCGCTCCTAGCTCTGAGCTAGAGCTGTTAGCGTTGATAGGCTCAATGTTCTTCATGTTCTCAGCTGGTCTCGAGGTTAACCTAAAGCTCCTCCTCAGAATGTTTAGGAGAGGATTAGTGATTGCTTTTTCTGGAGCTCTCACACCGTTCCTACTCGGTATTCTAGTGGGCTATAGGTACTCCTTGACCCTTCTGGAATCGCTTGCACTAGCTACCTGTTTATCCATCACCGCTATAGGGCTGAGCGTTAGAGTATTCATGGATCTACGCCTCCTATCTACTAAGGTAGGGATCTCGGTTGTCAATGCAGCTATAGTTGATGACGTTATAGGATTAATACTTATGTCAACAGTGTTTACGCTAGCGTTTGAAGAGCTAGAGCACTATAATGCGCTTATAGCGCTATCTGCTTCATCTGCTTTCTTAATAGTCAGCTTCCTTCTCGGAGCATATATTCATAGAAGTGTTAGGTCGAGGATTAGGTTTGGCAAGGTGCTGTTGATGCATACTCGTAAATCCTCTACTAAGCTAGCAGTAGCTATTGCATTCACCGTTCTCTTCGGATTGCTCGCCCGCCTCTGCGGACTCCACGAAATAGTAGGCGTGTTTATTGCGGGTATGATGCTGAGAACTATATTGGGCGAGGAGCTGGAGCGAGAAATAATAGATTTCACACTAGCATTCTTCGCTCTATTCTTCTTCGCCTATCTCGGCGTGCTCACAGACCTTAGGACGCTGGCAGAGGTTTCTTGGTTTGCAGCCGAGGTAGTCGCTGTAGCTTTTGCGGGGAAGATAATTGGAGGACTCGTTGGAGGACTAGTTACGGGCCTTTCTCCAAGAGAGTCTCTGGTTGTAGGTATTGCTATGAACAACCGCGGAGCAGTAGAGCTGGTTATTGCCAATGCTTTCTATGCTCTAGGAGTGATTATGGCTGAGACGCTGACCGCTATAGTGGTTATGGCTACCGTAACCACTCTAACGACGCCTCTCATTCTGAAGTACGTGGTTAGCCTACTAGGCTTTGGAGACTCTAGGCTCCGTGGAGTAAGCTGGTAAGGAGCGGTTACAGAGCGTTTTAGGTGCAATGCGTGTAGCGGTATTAGCTGAAACTAGCTATGGCAAAACAGATAATAGTGTACTACAATATAGCGTGTCCTCCAGAGTATTATTGTATGGTGTGCGTTCTCCGTGAAAAAGCTTTACAGGAATACATCTGATAAAATGGTTTGTGGAGTGTGTAGCGGTATAGCCGAGTACGTAGGCATTGATCCCACTCTCGCTAGGCTGGCTGCGGTCGTTCTACTCGTGCTAAATCCCGTGGTAACCTTTGTGCTGTACATAGCTGCGTGCATAATAATCCCGAAGAAGCCTGGAGCAGGGCTTCAGGGAGAGGCTCAACAGCAACCCAGTAGCATAGGGGGAGAGCTGAGCGATGAGGGTAGAGTAGTCTTAGCGGTGCTCGGCATAGTATTCATAGTTGCGGGTCTCTCAACCATAGTTGCATCGGCTCAAGGCTCTCTCGGAGGAATCCTTGGTAACTACTTGTTGCACTTAATCGGCGCCTTAACTAGTATAGGAGGAGTAGTTATAGGTGCTTTGCTGATAGCCTTCGGCGTATTCCTACTGATATTTCCCTCGAAGCTCGCTGGCGCGGAGAAAGCCGTAGAAGCGCCTAGCGGTAGCGTAGAGCAGACTAGTGTTGAGGAGCAGAAGGAGCGGCGTCGAACCAAGGGTTCCGAAGAACATGTGTAGGCAACTAGGTTTCTCAGCGCTTTACTCTATACTTCCTAGTTCCATCCCCGTCAAAGGCTTCAACCAGCCCCATATCAACTAGCTTTTTAAGCCTTCTATAGAGGGGGGTTTTCGGTATCCCTGTTTCGCGCATTAGCTCTCCAGCAGTCTTAGGGCCTTCGCTTAGCTTCTCTATTATCAGCTTATCTCTATCGTCGAGAGCACTTATAGAAGCCTCTAGTTTCACCGTTTTCTTCCTCCTACTAAGTAGGAGTAGCGCGGCTATCGCTACAGCAACCGCTAGGGCTGCGAGCGCTGCTAGTAGAGAGTTCTCTGGAGCCGGGGTAGTAGGGGTAGCTAGGGTGCTTGGCGGAGTAGATACTTGTTCTCCCGGTGCTTCTGTTGCGGTCTCGCTTATGAGATGCCCTGGTACAACGATATACCTTATGGTTGCTTCTCCCGGTTTAAACTCGAACGCTATTTTACCGTCTACTACAACAACTCCTATCGGATCGGGCGAGAATTCTACTGGCAGGGCGTTGTCCGGTAGAACAACATATGCTCTGCTAGCAGGTCTTACCTTCAGTATCCAGTACTCTCCACTCTTATATGTCATATTCATAGCAATGTACGATACCTTGACGGGATCCGTGCTGTACACGGTTACTACTAGGTAGCTATCGCTGTACTCTACTGGAAGCATGGTGCTATTTATGCGTGCTTCTGCGTAGAGTGGTGGAGCCTCTAAGGCAATAGTGATATCCAGCGGAGCCGTTGCTGGCTTGACTAAATACGTAACGTTAACGCTTCCATCAGAGTATACGTGGTACGTAGTTTCCTCGATAACATACCCTGCTTCACCGTCCACAGAGGCTACGGGCATGGTGGTCGCTAGCACCACTAGAAGCAATAT
>QMWW01000094.1 GCA_003661825.1 Thermoprotei archaeon | reverse complement strand
GGATTTATCAGGACTAGGATATGAGCTCAAGGCATGCTACGTCTTAATAGATCACAACAAGCCTTTCTTACCCTTCTCATTAATGCAGGCGCCAATAACACCCTCATATATAAGACCTGGAGCTTCTTCAGGAGACCTCTACCTATTTGAAGAGAACCTAGTTGTTGATGTGAAGGGAGGCCATCTAGATAGCAAAACAGGCTTACCTACATACTACTACAAGGATAGTAACTTATCTCAAGATTTAAAGAAGATAAGCGATCTTCGCTATCTCTACGGTATTAGGAAGGGTATAGGCGTTGTTGCTGAGGATGAGGACTACATCCACCTAGCGGTATATGTTCCTTGGAGAAGGTGGCGTGTAGATGGCCCCCTGCTCTATCTAAAGAGTGCCAAACTTCCTTTACTGGTCTATATGCAGAGATTTAGAGACAGAGGTATAGAGCCTCATAAAGCTCACATACAAGGTAATAAGTTGGGTATCTACGTAGAAGCTTATGTGCTAAGCAATGCTAAAGTTAAGGAAGAAGCCATATCCTTAGAGATTCTTGGAAGGAACAATTCTTTGAAAATCGAAAAGCCTAGAGAACTTACAACTGACGAAAAAGGGAATGTAATTATGTTTTTCGAAAAAGATGTTGAGAATGCACAGGATTATTTATTTAGTACCTACGACATCGATATTCTGTTAGCTAGACTAGTCATAAGGCTAAGCACTACGGATAACACTACCACTATACCCATCATTGCAGAATACGGTGAGACCTAGTTGTGTCAAGCACACTTTTCCTAGATAACGATATGCGCTAGTGTTTAATGATGCGTATTTGCGAATCTATGAAGTATGTGCGGTTTTCACGCAGCTTGGAGAGCTTATGGATTCTGTAGATGGGTAATCCTCCTATAACGCATTGAATAAGAATTAACGCCTATAAACGCGTAAGGAATTCCAGACTATTACCAGGTTATCTTGGGTTCTAAAGAATTTGGAATGGAGGTAAATCCCACTAATGTACTATCAAGAAGTACTATCATATTCTATTGCTTCTGGTTTTTAAACCCCTGCCCCTTATAGGTGGGGACCCCTTGTGCTTACTAAGCAAATACGTAGTGTGAGGGAACATTTTGTCAGCATAGAGGCGAGGCCTGTAAGTGTTTATCCTGGTGGTTCTGCTGAGTCTATGCTATATATCAATGGGTCTGGGGTAAGGGTTCTAGTATCTGCTACTTCTTCAGATAGCTGTGTTCAGATACTCGATATAGCTCCAGTTAGTGGGAGAGCTCCTCTACAGGTTAGGGTAGTGATTGCAGCTAGCCCTAGTGCTAGACCAGGTATCTATAGTATCGATGTAGCTGCTACGGATCCTAGACAAGGGAGGATACTGGCTTCAGCAAGAATACCTGTTTTTGTAATGGACTCCTCAATGCTGGCAAGAGCTGTAGAGGATGTTGATAGGCTTAGGAAGCTGTACAGAGAGAAGGGTATTCAATACGCAATAGTCTATGCTCTGGATAGGCTTGGTGAAGGCCTTAGGTTTAGCGATATCAAGTTACTCTACGAATTCATAGTAGGGCATAAAATAAGCAATGGAACGGTAGGCGACTTGCTGAGGAGGCTTGTGAAGAAGGGTATCTTGAAACGTACTGGGGATCTCTACTACTTGGCAGTTGATCTCGAAGTAGCTAGAACAGTAATGGATCTTAAACGAGCTAGAAACGGTCTTAGAGGAGCTCTAAAAACCGTGAACACGAAGTTAAATAGAGTAGGCAATAGCCATAGAGAAAGTTGTGGACCTCCCTCAGCTGTTAAGAGAGTTCTGAAGATAACTAGAGAACTGCTAGAGAAGGATTACTGGATGGCTGTTGATTTTGTCGCCCACACTCTGCTGGGCATTAGGAAGACTGGTACATGGATTCTATGGTTCGATAACCATTTCGTCTACAGAGAAAACAAGACAGGGTTCCTACACTACTTCCGATCACCAAAACTCTCAACAATTCTCAAAGAACTTGGCTTGAAACCAGGGCTAATGATAGAGCACGAACATCATTCTAGCGAAAAGTACATACTGGAGCTCTACGGTTCCTACGCTAATGCACGTAGAATCCACTATCTACTGAAAGAATTAGGATGGTTTGAATACAAAGAACCACTACTACTCGAACTTAGCGAAAACTACCTAGCAGTGAAAGGACTTACATCAGGAGAGACACTGTTTAAACATGGAGTCTCAAATAGTTCTGCTAATACCCTTAGAGCTATAGTGTTCAGCGGTGAGCATATTGATGAAGAGAACGGGGAGACATACTTCTACAGACCATCCGGTCTCTATTAATTTCCATAAATACCATTTTTAAAGCGCTTGCTTATATAGGTGGGTGAGAGCTGTGGTAGAACTCGTATATGAGTTAATACTGGATGAAATAGATGAAGAAACCCTAAAGGAACTTGAAGAACTTTTAGAAGAAGTTAAAGAAGAGTACAGCAACTAGTCAGTAAGCTAGCAATAATTTACGTATAGAACGGTACAAAGCATGCTAGCATTCCAAATATTTCAGGGATGACACCATTCGAATTTGAGGTCAGTATTTAAAGTAACCCGATTATGGTCATAATTTTAAGGTAAAGCTTGTAAGTAAAGATATGAGTAAGCAATGAGTTTAAGGAGAAGGCTTACACCTTTACTGGTATCATTGCTTGTTATAGTAGCTGTAACCATTATCTTAGCATGTTATTATCTCTATGGTATACACTTCGAAACTGTACTTAGAGCGTCAAGGAATGCAGAAGACTTAGTAAACAACTTTCGGGCGCTTTATTTAGGTGTGCTAGGGTTAGGTACAGCAATCGGTCTTTCATTTCTTTTCATTCCTATAATCCTCAAGAAGCGGTGGGTTCTATATGCTTATGTAATACTGTCATTGATAGTGCTACTTCCAACAGTGTTCATTCTAAGTCATAAGATCCCTATAGAGATGATGTATCGATCAGAGTTAGCTAGGTACAGTTACCTAGCTAATTGTTGTAGAAATAATTCCCTTGACTGTATATGGAACTTCACTAGATCTATAGCGGACGAATTCAATGCAACGTATGGAGCATCTATAGCCAAGCCTCAGAACTTGTTGAGACTTCCTTTTGTTGATATAGATGAGGTTTCGAAATTAGCAGCAATTGCTAAGACAGGAGCTTGCTTTGACTTTGCACTAAGCATGACTAGAGTTCTGAATGACCTGGGATGTCCAGCTCGTATAGTAGAGGTTAGAGGTGTAGATCATGCTGTTCCTGAAGTAATGATAGGGGATAAGTGGTACGTTATAGATGCTCTCTATACAACACGTAATCAACCAGTTGAGGCTAGTCTGTGGGCTAGTTACCTAGCGAAGAATAAACCTGAATGCTTTAACGCTATTGCTAAGCTTATCGATATGAATACTGGTATGGATATTACTGCTGAACACGGCTTCAATACCTCTCTAGTGACGATAGAGGCTATAATCGATCCTACAGCTAGGAGAGGCGATGAGGAACCAGCCAAAGAAGCTGAGGTGCTAATCTTCATACCTAGTAGCAGAGGTCTTTATCGAACACTCGTCTACTTAGGTAGCACCAATGATGAGGGTTTAGCAACGGTTGAGCTAGTAGTAGGTCGAGACTACATAGTGTTTGTTGAGAAAGGAACGTATGTAAGTGTAGAGCATATCTATATCCCACAAGGGGCAAAGTTCTTTAAAATCACTATCCCTATGTATGTTGAAGGAGTTAAAATTATGGAGGGAGGTATAAGTGTTATGCAGATGGTTACTGGGGCCATTATTGCTATTGTAAGTGCTGTAGTAACGGTTCTTCTAGGACACTTTATTGAGCGTAGAAAGAAGCCGAAACTACGTATAGCTAAGCTAGATTTCTATCGTTTTGAAAGCAGTGTTAGACTACACCTAGTAGTTGAGAATAGGGGTGTACAAGTTGCTAGAAATGCTACAGCTTACTTAACAATACTGCTTCATAAGGATGATAAACAAAGCACGAATTTACCTAAGACGCTACTTGCACCTAAAGAAGTCTTTGTCCGGGAACATCGTCTCCCACCTAGGTCTTGGGATTACCTCGTACCGGTATCTGAGAGTTTTAGTGTTGTAAAGGAACCTCTGCCTTGGACTGTACCTAAAGAGTTTGGTAGAGGTCTTGATGGTGATCCTTATCATCATGTAGCTGATATACCTGCTAAGGGCTTTAACAGAGTACTGCTAATGGATATCTATAGAGTAGAGGGTCCATGTTATGTTCTACGTATATTCTCGGAGTACGGCACGGAGTCAAGACCAAGAGCAGTACTAGTACTTCCACCAGCAAGCCAAGCTATGTTTAAGAGGCTGATATTCGAAGTATTTGTCACATGTGATGAGATACGTAAAGAAGGTAGAGCTTTAATTGAGTTAGTACCCGAAGATCAGGATTACATGCTATACTTTAATGGAGTGAAAATAGCGTCTCTAAGCATGTTAACGAAAGAGTTAAGAGAGGATAGCAATGCTAAAATATGCTGTAAAACATTGAAGCAGTAGAGCTAATTAGCTCGATAAAGCTAAGGTTAAGATAAACTTGAAAATTTGGCATTGGATTGCAATCATCGAATTTGACCTTTCATATCAGCCATCAAGTAATAGCATTTATGACTATATGTGTTGACTATCACTTCAGAAGCTCTTTCATATGACTCGATATGAATACATTCATATTGTTCTGGTCCCCCAAGCCGGAGATCCCGGGTTCAAATCCCGGCCGCCGCACCAATTCTTTTCCCATACCTCTACGATCTTATCT
>QMWW01000093.1 GCA_003661825.1 Thermoprotei archaeon | reverse complement strand
GATATATCGTCTTCATCCACAAGGATTATATCATCTGCTAGTTCCCTTATTATCTCAGATGTGATCTTACCTGGATTCTTAACTACTACTGCATCAGCTATAGAGGGCTTAACCTCTACCAGTCTTTTCTGATGCCTGATCAACGAATACATGCTTGGGGCGTTACGGGGTTCAATACCTATGACTTTTATTCTCGAATTCCTTTTCTTGGCTACGACAGCTATTCCCGCTAGAAGGCCCCCACCTCCTATAGGAGCCAGTATATAGTCTACACTAGGTAGCTCTTCTAGGATTTCATGTGCTATAGTTGCTTGTCCAGCTATTACATCGAGATCGTCGTAGGGATGGATGAAGGGATACCCTTTCTCCTCTTTGATCATCATGGCTTTTTCGTATGCTTCGTCGTAGTATTCTCCATATAGTACTACCTTAGCTCCATAGCTCTTAGTAGCATTGATCTTAGTAGCACTCGCTGTTCGAGGCATTACTATGTATGATTCAATGCCATAACACCTAGCAGCATATGCTACGCCTTGAGCGTGATTACCACTACTAGCAGCTACTACGCCCTTAATGTTTTGAGCCAAAAGTAACCTATGGATCTTGTAAAGAGCACCCCGTACCTTAAACGCTCCTGTTTTCTGCATATTTTCTAGTTTTAAGTATACTTCTCCTCCGCTGAGAATGCTTAGGGTGCGATTAGATACTAGAGGTGTTTTATGTATATGTTTTCTCAACACGGATCTAGCATTAATGCTACGCCTATAAACCTCGTCTATAAGGTCTTTTACATTACCTGTAATGTCCACCACCACATTGATATAACTAGTAGTTTGGATAATAATAAATTAATCCACAGAGAAAACAGGCTAGCTCTATGTTCGAAACCCTAAGAGAGAAAATAGTGGATATTCTTATAAAAGCAGAAGAGCCCTTGAGTGTTAGCCAGATCGCCTCGTTACTCGGGCTATCCTCAAGAGAGGAGAGAACTATCTATACAGCGTTAACTCATATAGCTAAAAGCGTGAGGAGAAAAAGCAAAGGAAAATTACAGCTTGTGATGATCCCCCCTGTGTGTAAAAAATGTGGATACGTATTTAAACACCTAGATAAACCGCGTAGACCTAGTAAGTGCCCAAGATGTAAGAGCGAAAGAATAGAAGAACCCAAGTTTAAGATAATCGGTGAAAATATTTAGAGGAATCAGTATGAATCCTATGTTTAGAGGCTGGATGAATCCCGTACTATAAGGTTCTGATCCGTGATGATGCTGGGCGCTGATGATCAGCCGATGAGTAGCTAGCTTTAGGCATGATTATACCTTTTCTCCTAAGCTCGTCTACTTTAATTGCTAGTTTTTCTTGACGAAGCCACTCTCCATACGCTTTACCAGCCCCAATTATTTTAAAAACCTCTTTCTTAAACCATGCAGGGATTCGGCCAGGCTTTGCATGAGCAAATGGCGTACCAGGTAGCGGTATAAATGTGTGGAGATGAATACGTGCATTCATTTGAGCGAGTTTTTTAATAACATTCAGAGTTTCCTCTAGATCACTACGTGTTTCGCTAGGAAGCCCTATTATAAAGTCTACAGATGCTCTGAATCCATGCCTATGAAGAATTTCCACCGCATTAAGCACTACTTCCGCATCGTGTTTTCTACCAATAAAGTTGAGGAGCCTATTACTTCCTGTCTGAGCACCGATTATGATCTCTCTGTTGGCTACATATTTCAATAGAAGCCTAGCTACCTCATCGTCTATGTACTCCGGCCTAACTTCGCTTGGGAAAGATCCATAGAATACACGAATACCATACTTAGGTTTTAACCTAGTCGTTATAGTTTCAAGAAGTTCTTCTATAGCCGTATAGTTCACCGTGCCTAAACTATTCGAGCCATACGCTAAAGCATTAGGAGATATAAATCTTATGTCTCTAAGCCCCTGCTTTGCCATTATTTCAGCGTAGTCAGCAATTCTCTCTATACTTCTATGCCTCATACAGTTTCCATGCAGATATGTTACTTGACAGTACCTGCATCCATAAGGGCATCCTCTAGATATCTCTATAGGGTTAAACAGGTATCTCCAGTAGGGGAATGGGTGGAACTCGTTGATATCAATTGGCTTCCCTTTACCGGTGAAGAAAAATTCTTCATCATCTTTAAGTAAGAATATACCTGGCACACTAAGTATATCTTCTCCTTCTCTTATCGCTTCTAGAAATCTAGGTAATGAGTACTCGGCTTCTCCTATGAAAACGTACTCAAATCCTAAGCTAACGATCGAGCCTATAGGATCGCCGGACGCGTGCGGGCCTCCCACGATCGTAATGCACTTATCCTTAACAAGCTTGTTTAACCGGATGATCTCGCTAAGATACTGATCATCAGTCAGCATAGTTGTTAACAAGCTGAAGCCTAGAACACAGTTATTATTGTACTTTGTAGCTAGAAATCCTATAGCGTCAAATACTGCATCTAGTCTTTCAACCAAGTATACGTCTATACCTCTTACTACATCCACACTGGCTACTAAAGGATTTATGCTATATCTAGCCCTTTTATCGTAGTAGAAGATCATTGCAATACGTTTCAATGCATCCACCGTATCTAGGCGAAACCGACTACTGCCGTTTAACCAAAAAACTTATCCAATCCTATAAAAGTTAATTTTATTCTAAACTAATGGAATGTAGGGATAGCCTCTTAATATACTCTAGGCCGTAGGGTGTTGGACATGGCTAACGTAAAGCTGAGTCCTGAAGAAATAGAGTATTTTAGCCGAAAGGTTAGGCTTAAGATCTTGCATGAAGACGATGACATAGTCCTAATGACTGCTCCGAACGAAGAACAGTTAGTAGATATAATAAGAGAACTCATCAGCGAAAAACCAATGAACTTGCGCGAAATACATCTAATACTCTCTGGGATAGCTAGCGAGGATAAGATCAGGAAAGCCTTAGCTATACTCATTGACCGTGGTGTAGCAGTTGTTGGCGATGATGGCAGGTATTCGGCTAGTCTCGAGTAGAGCTGCTAGGCTAAGGTTCCGAAAGACAAATTAGAGCTTCGTAGAAATCTCTAGCAATGCAGCCCACTCCTATATCTCTTAGTAACTCTGCCCTTCTTTCAATAAATGCTAGTCCTATGAACCTTACACCTGCTTTAACGCTACTGTAGTAGTCGGTTTTGTAATCACCTATGTATACAGCTTCCTCAACTCTTTTTCCATGCTTCTTTACGGCATACTTAATAAGCCACGATTTATCGAAGAGCTCTTCTTCGTATCCTCCGAGAACAGCTAGATCAAAAAACGTATAGACTCCATTAATGAAATTATCTATCCCGGCCCTTCTGAGCTCTCTCCATATGTATTCGCTGTGGCATTCCTTGCCAGAAACAATTACATGTTCTACGCCAGTAGAAGAAGTTATTTCAAGGAAGAACTTAAGACCTGGAGCTAAGCTACTGATGTACCTTGATTTGCAAATTAATCTCCTCATATCAACCCATACCTTATACCCTATACCGGTTGTTGGGACTTCCTCTACTATTTTATCGCTTACAAGAAGATCGTAGAACTCGGAAAAGGACATTTCTCTTTGGAAGTGTTTTTTCAGAGACTCGGTAAATGCTAAGTAGAAATCAATCACATTATTAACTAGAGTTAAGTCATAGTCTAATATGACTAATCTAACCCTAGTCAACCTCTGATTAACACCAGATGATCAGTCTTCGGGAGATACCGCACAATATACGGTAATCGGCAAAATCATCATCTCGAAGTATACTATGGGCTTACCGGGGTTAAATACTATTGATGAATACAGCTATATGTAGGTATAGCAAAGGAGAGCTTAAATGTAATAATGTACGGTTTGAAAGAGATGGTAAAGCATACTCTGCTGAGATCGAAAACCCTTATCAGCATATAGTATTCGTAACGGAGATCACTAAGAAAGTGCTTTGCAGCGGTATCGACTTCAAGGTATTTGCATGGGGTGCTGAACTGTATACTCTATGGGTTCTACCCAAAGGATTAAACAAATGCATTATTATGGATAGAGCGGTCATTAACACTATAAAGCCATGGCTTCTTTACATCGCACCTAGCTTGAAGGAACCGAGCGAAAACGTGGTACGCTATGCAGAATATATTAGGTACTTGATAGATCCTCCTTCCAACTACGTTATCTTAATAGATAAACGTACGGGACACGCTGTTTCGTGGAAGAATCTAGTAGCCTTTTTACAGCCAAGCGATATAGTGGACCACATATATCATCTAATGACTCAGATTATGAATAAAAAGATAGCAGATAAAGTAATAGTAGCTATTAAAGAGAGAAAAATTCCGCCACAGATGCTCGCTTATTTGAATAGAGTGAATATGGGAAATTCGAGCAATTACATAACTATGCCTTCGACGGAGGAGGAATAACGTGGCTATGTCTCATACCCTGTACGTCGACATGCACTGCCACTGCCATGAGATACCAGTAGATAAACTTAGAGAATACGTGGATCAAGGATTCACGCTAGTTTGTGTATCAGACGATATCGAGTCGAGCAAGAAGACTCTAGCAATAGCTAAAAAGCTTGATATAGTGCCTTGTCTAGGTATTCATCCATGGGAGGTGCATAATCACAGTTTAGAAAACTTCTACGAATTTCTGGAAAAAGCTATAAGCTCAGGTGTTAAATGCTTAGGAGAGGTAGGCCTCGACAAGGCATTCTACTCTAAAACGTACAGATTGCAGGAAAAGGTATTTAGAGTATGGCTAGAGTACGCAAAGGAGTATGAATTAGTGCTAAACATACATGCTGCAGGTGCTTGGAGAGAAGTCTATGAT
>QMWW01000092.1 GCA_003661825.1 Thermoprotei archaeon | reverse complement strand
ATTCACCTACAAGCTATTCCACAAAATGCTACTAGAAGAAGGAAACCTACCACTAAAAACACTAGAAAAACTAGTAATAGAGAAAGCCTATAAGATAGCCAAAACACAAGGAGAATAACCGTCATAGCTAACTCTTTTCCCATATTTCATACACTTAACTCCTAGAACATCCCCACTATTGCAAGCGTGTATGTAATATCAGCTCTATTCCAATGAATACCATGAATAACTAAGGATCTCCATCTCCATAAAGCGGCTTAACTCATTGCTAAGCTAATAATAAGCTACTCGATACCGTAGGTATTCAATAACCCATCCTCTCGTATGGTCTTTAGAATAGCATGTGGCCTTGAATTTCATTCCTGTTTCTCTATGTTTTGGATCTTGGATAGAATTTTCGGTAGTGTTGCTAGGGCTATGAATGGTCCTGGAACTGCATAATAGAGTATCAATGGTATTATACCTAACTGTGATGGGATTCGATAACTTGGCGTCTGAATTATCGATATGATTAAGCGGGGTAATTCCAGCGATAATATTGCAAGGTACATTATAGGTCCTAGGTACCAATACATCAAGAGTTTCCTATAGCCTACTCGTCCTCTCAGCGTCATCTTGAACAAGATGTATTCGAACGCTACGAATACTGGTATTAAATAGCCATTGAGCGTGCAGATTAGTAGGACTTGTAAATAGTCATGTATAGCCGTAGAGAAATTATTCGTTAATAGCGTGTAGACCAGCATATTGATAAGATATGCATAGTAAATAACTCCTCCAGGTCCTGGACTAAGAACCATCTGGTAGATGAACAAAGGTAATATAGACAAACCACCTACCATTAATAAGAAGTGGTTAGAGAATGAGAAGAAGGTATAGCTAGCAATATAAGGCATTGCCTGCAAGGTAAAGTAAGCTATAGCAAAGATCAGCAAGTGTTTATGATGTTTCTCAAAAGCCTCAATAGCGCTGATAACATAACTCATCCCTTGACCAGTATCGTACACGATGCTCACACCGCGATTAAGTTCTACACAACTTTACCGAGAAACCTCGTATTTCTTTTGTGATTGTCTCTAGTCTATCTGGATCAATGCCTGTACACATCCATGTTTCTGGGTAATTGTCTATCGCTATGTTGTGGGATCTTGATAACCTTCTGGGCTATATAATAGTACTTTATGTGGAGTGTTAACTGTGTTACTGTTATCGTGGTCCACGAAGTAGATAACACTACGGTTTTTATAGGTGATAACGTAAGCCCTGAATTCATTGATAATTGTAGTAGTAGAGGTAGCCATAGGGTAAGAGACCATAGAGCTGGTAGGGCTACGATCCATGCTCTGGAAGCCTTACCGCTGACAGCGTCTCTATACCTAACGTAGCTAAAGATGGCGAGATCCATGGGTATCGAGACCAGTATACCTGCAGTAACCGCGCTAACAATGGATAAAGCCATCGACTCGTATATCAGGATAGAGTAGAGTTGAATAGTAATCGTAGCTAAAAGTAGCACCTTAACAACAGAATACCTCGAGATTTGCGCCCCTCTTAGATTCATATACAAAACGAGTTTCAGAGTTATAGCAATGGAGATAAGAATGTATATCGAAAGCCGAGGTAATATACCGTATAGAATGAAAAGTGCTAAGTAGGGAGAGGTGAGAGCTGTAGATCCAATAGGGATGAAGAAAGCTAGCACAGAGAAGGGAAACGCTATGTATACACCAATGTAGCCCATAATCGCTAAGACATCAATAAAAGCATAGAATAATGCAATATAGTGAAGCTTAAGAAAAAAGTTAGTAACTCTAGACAGTATACTGTCCATCAGCTATATCACCCTCCTAATCTGCTAGTGAATCAGTTTCTAAGTGTATACCATCCGGCTTCTTACTGAAATTCTCTCTGGGTACACCCCACCCACAATACCATAAGTCGCATGCATTAGGGCTTTCATCCCCACAACATGTACCATGATAGGAACACTATGTAGCTGCTCTGTACTCTCTTCTTGATAGCACTAAACGCTGTATCTATTCTATATAGTTTACTTGTTCATTCACGTGTGACACCAATACTGGGTTATACACGTTAGGTACTTGTTTCCATTATAGCTGAGATCATGAAGGTAGCGAGTGTATGGGCAAGGTTGAGTAATGTATGTGTAGAGGCGTTTAGTTGTGCCACGATGTGAAGGACTATGTGGATGCAACAATGGATAGATAACCGTGGGTACGCTGGTTCTTGACAAGCATTATATGCGTGTATATGTTTATAGCGGTATATGTTACTGCTATGAATAGTCCTATGAAGATTAGGGTCATCATTCTCTCTATGGCTCCTGGGAAGTGGTAGCTTCTAAATACCTCTTCTCCCGTTAAAGCTTTCAGGAAGTATTTGTGACAAGCAGCTACGGTGTAGATCATAATCGGTACTGGGTAAGCCCATATAATCGGTAAGGCTATGGGCCATCTACGCGATTCTCTACGCTTTAGAGTACCTTTATAGAGAAAGTAGCTTGCAACAACGAGGAACAGCGCTATGAACCAGGATAGATAGCTTAGAGCATAGATTGTCACCGAGTAATGCTTTCCAAGCACTATATACACGTTTATCACTAGAGGTACTGTAAGAGGTAGAGCAGGTCCGATGAACGCAAGTGGTAGTAGTGGATAGAGGAAGTATATCGAGAAGGGGAAGAGCGCTAACACAGGGATAAACATGAATGCTACATAGTGATAGTATAGATTGAACTTGACAAGAGTAACCGGGAAAACATGTTTGGAACCCGAAGACATGTCTATCATCTAAACCCACTAGTAAACCAGTCTTTAAGCTTATACCACCCTGGTTTCTTACTAAAGTCTTCTTCGAGTATACTCTTTCGCCTTGTCTATTAGCTGTTGTGCAGAGACCAGACTTGATGGTGCATTGAAGCGCATACATATTACTGTCCTTGGCGATGATGGAGTAGAATACGTAACTATGTTCGTCCATGGTGGGACTAACACTATTACTAATGTTAGACCTACCAAGACAATACTCTTTATCATCAATAGATCCTATTTAGTTCTTATTTTCGATCAACACTTATAATCTCTAGATTATGACGCATCAGTGTTGTTGAACGAAGGGTTTTATATGGATCTCTTATTATCGGTCAGACTGTACAATACCTAGTACATGTACTAGCACTGGTTCTATAGATATAGCCTTTAGTCTTATCATTTATAGTGTTGGTTTAGGGATTATGGTAGCCTCAATGTGGCGGAATAGATCTGATTGTGTCTGGCTATGGGGGTAATAACTATTCCTTTAGTTTATGGTGCTATAGAATTATAATGGTATGGTTCTTAGGAATTTTAGTAAGGAGAGACGTAATGAGTATCTTCGTTGACCACGACTATAAGACTAGCTTGGGAACGGGGTTCTACGATAGGGTCGAGGAGCTGGGGAAACTAGATGAGTTGACGCGTTCTAGTAAAGTCATAGTGGTATATGGTCCTAGGAATGTGGGAAAAAGCGAGTTGGCACGCTACTGGATTCATAGGAGGAGATTAACTACGGTAAGGGTGAATGCACGACTGCTCCGTGCGCGGAGTCTCTTAGAGTCTATGGGTATCGGGTATGTTGAGGTTCAAGCAGGGGACTCAATTAGAGCATTGACCCAAGAGGCATTAGCACACCTAGGGGTAGGAGCTGGGGTCATGGATCTAGTTCTAGGTATTGCATTAAAAGTTGCTAAAGCCGTTAAGGGGGGTAGGCTTCTCATTTTTATAGATGAGTTCCACGAACTTCCGAAATACAAGAGTGAACACCCTCGTAGCAAGTATGAGGTTGCACTCGAGGATCTAAGGAGTCTTGCTGCACTCATATTGAAGGATAGTGTCTTTGAGAACGTTAATCTCCTCTTAACAGTTAGCGAGGGTTTTATTGCAACGGACTTTGCACGCTCAGAGCTGGAGGGTTATTCTGTGGATTGGATGCTAGTAAAACATATCGACGAGATACATTTTAGAACTCTTTATAGGGAGTATAGTGAAAGACGAGGATGCAGTCTTGGCGAGGACGAGATACTGGGACTTGTTGGTGGTTCGCCTGGTCATTTAGCTGAACTCTGTCCCTTAGATAAGAATGGGCTAAAACGTAGACTCCGAGCATGGATACAAGAGGTTGAGACAGCGTTGAGTCGGGCTAGGAATATCTTGGGTCAAGAGATGCGTAGAGAAGTTGACCCCTTAGAGGTTATTACTATTGCTTCCAAGCTCATGGAGAAACCCATGAAACCTCTTGAAGACCCTATAGCTTACAATGTAGGTCAAATTCTTACTACATACAATATCGTGTACCCTGAGTGGAGCGAGGAAGGAATACACTATAGGCCCCAGTATCCAGTGTATAAAGTAATACTTGATATAGCATTAGAAAAGAATGTAAGCTCATTACTTGAGCTCAATGCATACGAAGTATATGAGAGGGCATTAAGACTAACCGAGTAGTGATTACACGTAGACATAGATTACACGTTATGCATCGTATACTTATAGCAATAGCTTATCACTTTAATTATAGTTCTTGTATTTGGTTATATAGTTGTTCTATGTCTTTATACGAATACACGTCTATTTCTCCGTTTTGATCTATTATTATCATTACTGGTTCCTTTATCTTATTCTCTGCTATACACTTCCTTGCCCTAAAACGTATCAGCTTAAATATGAGTGTAAAGTCTCCTTTGACCTTTAGTTTCTTTTTATCTGCTTCATCCATTATTATTCTTGGTATTTCTACTAGTTTTGTACCCTCGTCTATCCTTATTTTTAGTGGAGCCGTTGCCAGCTTGTATGCTATTAGTGTTTGCTTAGCTGTTTCGATGTTTTCTAATGCTCTT
>QMWW01000091.1 GCA_003661825.1 Thermoprotei archaeon | reverse complement strand
GCTGTGACTCTAACAAAAGCCAATATAGATGAAATCGAAGATATACTAGATCTTGCGGAGGAAATAGGTGTTAGAAGGGTTGTATTCTTCAATTTTGTTCCCGTAGGTAGAGGTAGGAACTATATATGGCTGGATCTAAGTCCAACGGAGAGAGAAAAAGTGTTAAGGACATTATTTAGGGAAATGAAGAAGAGGAGGGGTTTACAAATAATAAGTACCGCTCCTTACTACGGCAGAGTCTCCATGCAGTTGAGTGGTGGGGAAGATGTTGCGCCGACGCACTTTTACGTAGGCGGCGACCCCATTATCAGAGCCATTGCTGAGTTCATAGGTGGTTGCGGAGCTGGAAGGATATATGCCGCAATTCAGCCTAATGGTGATGTCACACCATGTGTATTTATGCCAATAACTGTGGGAAACCTTAGGAAAAAGCCGTTTTGGAACATATGGTTAAACTCATCGCTTTTTAATTTGCTCCGAAACCGTGATAGATTGAAGGGTTTCTGCGGAAAATGCCCATATAGGAATATATGTGGTGGATGCAGAGCAAGAGCCTATGCATACTATAAAGACCCAATAGCACCAGATCCAGGATGCATATTCAATTCAAAATATTGGAAAGAACTACAGAATCAACAAAAAGTACGAATAACTATTCCCAAATAGTACTAATCTACTCACTACATGTTTCTGCCATTCCCAACAAAATAAATAATATAGCTCACTTAACAGCTACGAAATCTATACTTTTTTAGTATGTCTTTTAGTATATCTTTGAAAAGCTATCTAACAAGGCCATAGTTATCCTTAGATCTCCTAAGTCTCTAAGAGGGTTACGTCTAATGGATTACGTGTTTGTATAAATACTCGAAGTCCTTATCCAGGGCTACTACTATTCTACCATGGCTAACATCCTCTCTAACAAGTTCCTCGTTGAGAACCTCTCTTTCCTATTAGTACTGATCCTACACGGTATTACTGTTTCCTAGCCCATTAAAAATCTTCAACTCCATATTCTCGTCAACAAGAAGTCTAAGCTCTTGCTTTTGAGTATCGCTTCCTCTCTGCCGAAAACCTTAGCGACGTAAAGAAGTGTTACACAGATGTCCTTTAGTCTTGTAGCCCTCAACTACCTCCTCTAGCTTCGTGCCAAAGGCTAAGAGTTCAAGTATCACGTCAACAGCCATGGATCAAGGGCATATTAGCTATGATCTCAGGATTCTACAATTATCCTATCAAGCAAATTCTTTATTACAAAGATTCTATTTATCATCAACTGTAATTATTCTAACAATTACGTCATCAATGTTTGATTATTTACAAAACTTCTTAGCTACTCTTAGATCCTCTTTGAAACTCCTCCTTGTCATAGCGCATCATCTCTTTTCCGAATATAGAATTCACACAGGTATCTCTGCTACACTCATACCCAGACCTAATGATGTCGTTTTCTATCCATAATCTTCTCTAAACCCGCTTAAAGGCATCCCAGAGTATTCGAGATAGACATGCTCGATAAGGACAATAACGTCATCTGAACAGCTGTTAGGTATTGAGAGAACCGCATTGCTAAAGAGTCCTTACTGAGATATACCATGATTAGAGCGTTGAGAAAGCTAGGCTAGTGGAAACTTTAGGTTAAATGAATAAGATGTACTGACAACAGGTAATCCTACAGGAAAATGTATGAGAGATAGTGAAATATTAGTAGGATAGGTAATTATGGGTAAAAGCGGCGATCTCTCTGTTACGCGGCGATGGAAAGGGTTTTCCTCTGTTAGGTCTAAGAATACCGTACATAGATGATACGCTAGAAAAGTACTCGTTTTAAATCCATACCCTTGTAGTCTGTGTGCTGTTCAGTTATCAGTTATTTCTTAAGCTGACACATTTCTTGTACCTGAAATGCTCAGCATTAGTTTAGCGCTAGATAGAGAGCTTACTGCATTCTATTAATAGCTCTATATCCTGGTATTTTACTTAACTTCGTCCTAAACCACTTAGAACTCGTTATCTTGGCGAATTCTCTCACAGACCTCTTCTCTAAGCTCTTGTTTAGAGCAATGCATTGATAGAGCTCCCATGTCACATGTATGTTTTTTAGTCCATAGAGTAGAGCAGCATACTTTAGAAGTAGAGCTACATCGGCTTTACCCAATGCTACTTGTCTCGCCGCTTCTATATGGGTATAGACTTCATTAGCATATCCTTTAATGTTGTCTAGGCTAAGACCATACTGTTTGGCGATACGGTTGAGTAGGTAGTCAAAGTATACCCTAGTACCCGATCCTATATTCCTATTAACTATCCTCAGCTCTCCTCGAAGTATTTTAAACACTACTTCTTCTACATTTCTAGCGTTTACACCAGGTCTTAGAGCAAAAACTAGCTCTCTGTAATATCCATTCAATACGCTAACTCTATTGCGTAGCCAAAGCTTACCCACGTATGGATCGTTGTAGCTTTTTGACCCGGGATCATATAGGTGAATACATGCTATATCGGCCTCTCCTAGAGATAGAGTTGCTAGTGCCATCCCTGAACCTATGCAGAGCCCTTCTACTTTATATTTCCTCTCCCTAAGTCTACCTAAGACCAGTTCTAAGAGAGGATCATGACTATACGCAACTACTAAGTCAGGTTCTTCTAGTGAAAAGAACTTAGCTGTTCTAGGAGATCCCGCGGTTTTCAATAACTTTCTCTCAGCTTTATCATATAGCTCTAATAGCTCCTCTGCATAGCTAGTGAGTATAGCTCCCTTGCTTCCTCTCCCTCTCTGGGTTTTAACTAGTTCTACCTTAAGAATCCTTTCTGTCCTCGTTATCATTTCCCATGCACGAGAGTAGGGTATGTTTAGCGACTTTGCTGCTGCCAAAATAGAGCCTTTACTCTGTATAAGTCTTAGCAGAGATGCAAGCTTAGAATCAATAACTGGTATTCCATCGAACTCTATTACGGCTTCGTATTTAACCGATAACCTGTTATAGTCAAGATTCAAACTTAGCCCCTCTATGGATAGCGAGGAACCCGATATATAGCTATTATTATCTATTATCCGATAACAGATAATAAATTGTACCGGGAATCCTGATTCTATTAGTTGGGTGAGTACATGAAGAGAAAGCTCTTAATAATTGTCATGACTGTAGCCCTAGCCATACTCATAGTTTTATCGCTCTACCTAGTTCAAGGAGGAACTATTAGGATAAGGGTGACTACTACGACTAGCCTCTACGCTACTGGGCTACTAGAGCACCTAGCATATGAATTCACTAGAGAGAGGGATAAGGTAGTTTTCGATTTCATCCCCGTAGGTAGTGGTGAAGCGTTAAAAAGAGCCGCCAGAGGAGACGCCTGTATGGTATTTGCACATGCACCTAGTCTAGAGGCAAAGTACCTAGCAAGCGGGGATCTAGTCTATGGAAGGATATTCGCCTACAACTACTTCGTTATAGCTGGCCCAGAAAACGATCCAGCGGAGGTACGGAAAGCGGTGAGTGCCGTTGAGGCTTTTAAGAATATCTACATAGCTGGTGAAGAAGGGAAAGCCAAGTTTGTTAGTAGAGGAGATAATTCTGGTACACACGTTAAAGAACTCTCTATATGGTCGCGTACAGGCCTAGACCCTAGAGGTAAACCCTGGTATCTAGAGGTAGGAAGCGGTATGGCTCAAACTCTCATTGTAGCTAACGAGGAGGAAGCATACGTATTCAGCGATATAGGTACTTTCCTCAAGTTCAAAAAAGAGGGGAAGATACCGAGGCTTGTGGTGCTTTATACCAATGACACAGAGCTCATAAACATTTATAGCGTGTATCTATCAAAACACTGCAGAGGAAATGAAAGAGAGATAGCATTAGCCTTTATAGAGTTCATAGCAGGTGAAGCGCAGAACCTTGTAGAGTATTATGGTGTAAACGAGTACGGAGAGAACTTGTTCAGTCCAGCGAGGAATAAGTACGACTGGCTGGAAGAAGTATGGAGAGAACTGGCGGAAAGGTAGAAAGGAGTGATCTAAAGTGAGCGAATTAGCTGAGATAGTGGTCAGGACCCTTTGGATATCCGGATCTGCCACTCTTTTATCCTCTACCTGGAGCATCCTATTATCCTATTACCTATCTCGTGCAGCAAAGGCTAGCAGGCTAATAGTATCCATTTTAGAGGGACTAGTAGGAGTACCTACGGTACTTGTAGGTTTGCTTCTATACATGGTTTTAAGTAGAAGCGGGCCATTAGGGTTCTTAGGCCTACTATATACTCCGTGCGGGATTATCATAGGACAAGCGATACTCGTAACCCCCCTAATAGCGTCTACCAGCTACCGTGTTTTAAATAAAGCTTGGAGCGAATACGGTGAACTAGCTCTAACTCTAGGTGCATCAAATAGGCAAGCAGCTGCTCTAGTTCTCCGAGAAGCTCTTCCAGGCATCCTGGCATCCATAATTATGGGATTCTCGCGTGCTACAGGAGAGCTAGGAGTAGCGTTGATGATAGGAGGAAATATCCGGGGATACACGAGAGTCTTAACAACCGCTATAGCTCTAGAGGTATCCCGCGGCGAGTTCGAAAACGCGCTAGCTTTTGGAGGAGTACTGATACTCATAGTTATAGCTGTATCGCTTTGTGCCAGAGTACTGAAGAGAGTGTATGAGGCATGACCATTAAACTAAAGAACGTATGGTACCGCTATCCAGGCTCTAGGAACTGGGTGCTAAAAGGAATAAGCATAGGGTTTAGCAGAGAGGAAGCTTGTGCTGTAGTAGGTCCGAATGCAAGCGGTAAAACAACTATGTTGAAGATAGTATCACTACTTTATAAGTCTACTAGGGGAGAAGTAGAAGCTTGGAACACTAAGTACTGGGATCTACCGCCGAGTAAGGCACTAATGCTCAGAAGAAGAGTAGTCTATGT
>QMWW01000090.1 GCA_003661825.1 Thermoprotei archaeon | reverse complement strand
GTATACACCTTTCTTGGGGAACTAGGATCTCTTTCTAGCAAGTACTTAGCCAGGATCACTGCTGATCTATCGCCCCATATGGTTCTGCCACGGTCATCTATGAATATCGCTCTATCACCGTCACCATCGTGTCCTACGCCGAAATCTGCAACTAAGCTTACAACTACCCTGCTAGTTTCTCTGAGAGTTTCAGGCGTGGGCTCTGGCTCTCTGCCTGGAAACATTGGGTCGAGGTTTCCATTAATAGTATAGACTTTGGCTCCCAGCTCCCTAGCTATGCGTGGAGAGACGAGAGAGGCCACGCTATTAGCTGGATCTATAACTACCTTGAATCCCTTACTCTTAATTAGCTCCTTATCTACGCGGTCTACTACTGCTTTAACATATAGCTCGTTTACGTCCGGGTAAGGCTTTACGCTGTGGATAAGGCTAGCCCAGCTAGCTCTGCTAAATCTCTGCTCGGACAGGATCTCTTCGATCACCCTCTCCGAGTCTCTCGAAGCCTCTATGCCATCGCTCTCGATAACCTTTATCCCATTATACTTGGCTGGGTTATGGCTAGCCGTTATAACTACTGCACCATCGAAGCCTTCAGACTTTACAGCATACTGAAGAGCAGGGGTTGGGGCTAAACCCCCGTCGTAGACTACGGCTCCAGCCGATAAAAGCCCAGCTATAACAGCCGACTTTATCATCTCTCCACCAGCTCTTACGTCGCGGCCTACCAGTATCCTAGATCCTTCTCCAAAGAAGGTTCCTATAGCCATACCAAGCCTTAGCGCGAGGTCTGGGCCTAGCTCTTCATTAACTACTCCGCGAACACCATCTGTTCCGAATAGTTTATGCAAGTTATACACCAATCTATACTCTACTACACCTAGAGAGAAATAGGTAAGCTAAGCTAAAATCTGTTAACTTGATGTCTGTTCTATTCCTCCTCGAAGATGCTATACTCTTCTAAGACTTCCTCTAAGTGATCTCTAACGTCTCTCTCACCTTCGCGTATCTTCAGCACAGCTTTATAGCCGGTATTTTCTAGGCATCTCGATACCTCGATCGCGACGTCTCTGAGCTCGGCTAGAACCCCATCAACTATTTCCTCTATATCCTCGCCGCTTTCCGCTAGGTCAGCTAGTGAATCTAGTAGGTCTTCTTCTGGTTTAAGCTCTATTACAGCGCTTTTCCGAGAACTCTGTACCTTCACTACAAGAGATATCGGTAGCTCCTCATGTGTTCCTTTCACGGTACTTCTCTTCTTCTCAACGCTTAGCCCATACTTGTTCATAAGATCCGCGATTTCATCGACTATACGCATAACCGACACCTATAGCCGAATACAGTTATTATAGGGGTATTAAATAATTTACGATACAAGTTAGGCGTAAGTAGCCGGTTTAGAGCTTAATGCCACCGCTACCAACAAGTTAGTAGGTAGAGATGGCTTTGACAAAGACACTAATAGTACTTGGCGATGTATCACATGTTAGCCTAGTTATCGAATACATAGCAATGGCTAGAGGAGAGGAGTATACAATAGTTACCCATAGCGAGCTAGTTGGCCCTATTGGGAGAGAGATAGGAAGAGCTAAACAAGCGAAACACGTTAAGTTAGTTGTTTTCAACTACACACGACCAGAGGAGAGCGCGCTTAGGCTGTTCGTAGAAGCCTCTCCCGACGTAGTAGTTGACTGCGACCCTTACGACAAGCTAAGATACCTGAAGAACATCGTAAAGGCTTCGAGTATGGAAGTGGTAGAGTGCAGTGATCTAAGATGAACATTTCAATAGGCATACCGCTGTGGATCGGGAACTTCAAGAAGAGGAGAACTAGCACACTACTCGAGCTTATCGCTATGCACGGTATCGACTACGTCGAGGTTTCAATCGACTATCCCTGGCCACAATACAGATACTCAGAGCTGAGGGAAACCATACAGAAGTTATTAGATCAGGGTGTAGGGATAGGGCTGCACGCGCCATGGCGCGATCTTGCCATTGCATCTCCGTATAGAGATATAAGAGAAGCCTCTCTTAGAATAATAGCTCGCTCTATAGAGCCAGTGCTAGAGATCGGGGAGCTTCTCTACATAGTTGTACATCCTACTACGCATCAAAGAGTAGAGATCGCGGAGAATAGAAAAGATATCTTAGAGTCTTTTAAAGAAAGCCTGGTGAAGCTTAGCAAGCTCGTAGAAGGAAGAAGCCCCGTTATACTAGTCGAGAACCTAAGCAGAGGATTTGGCGGCGATTTAACGAGTATAGTCGACGTAGTAGCTAGCTTGAATAATGTGAAAGTAGGAATATGCCTCGATGTAGGACATCTGGCTACGTACTATAAGCGGTACGTAGAGGGATCAGGATATTACTCATCGTTTAACGACTACCTAGACGATGTTGTAACTGCTCTCTCCTCTCTTAACAACCAAGTACCTCTAGTACATCTACACGACATAGACGGATCTAGCGAACACTTATTACCTGGAGAAGGAGTACTGGATTTCAAGCACATCTACAAGAAGATCTGGGTACTTAAGCCTAGATACGTCTTATATGAAGTTTTTAGGTCTAAGAAGAAGAGGATAAGTATAGAGGATGTTCTAAGCACAGCTGGTGCTGGCAAAGCATGGATAAAGGTATATGCTCCATAGAGATAGGGATAGATGAAGCTGGGCGAGGACCGCTTCTAGGAGACCTCGTAGTTGGAGTAGTAGCCAACGATAGTAGGAATAGTCAGTGGCTGATAAGCGCTAATATACGGGATAGCAAAGAGCTTTCTCAAAAGCAGAGAGAAAACCTCGCAAAATACATACTCGAGCACGCGGATCTAGTTGTAACAGCTTACGTGCCTCCACGTCTAATTGATAGATACAAGCTTAACAAGCTAGTTGCAGATACGATCGTTGAAATACTAGAAGTCGTTATAGAGGTGCTGGAGAAGCCTAAGCATAGGATCAGGGTATACGTAGACGAGGTAAAGGGGTACTCAAAGTATATTGAGGAGAAGCTGAGGAAAAACCGTAGAAGTGACGTGGAATTCGTAATGGAGAAGAAAGCTGATAAGAAGTACCCGATAGTATCGGCTGCAAGCATTATTGCCAAGTATGTTAGAGACTCAAACCTCTACGCATCTAGAATAATCTACGGCGACTTCGGATCAGGATACCCCTCTGATACCGTAACGCGCAACTGGATCTCGTCGTATAGCAAGCTGTACAGAGAGCCTCCACCAATCGTTAGGAGATCATGGAGTACTCTGCTAAATCTAGCCCCTCACTGGTACTTTAACCCTAAGAAGGGGAGGAATATACTAGAGTACTTGATGGGGTAGCCGGTATGGTTACGAATCTACCGGCAGAGGCCAGGGCTAAGTGGATAAAGGTGATGGAGGCTAGAGGTGTTGAAGAGAAGATTAGGGCTCTTGAAGAGTTCTTATCGGCTGTACCTAAGCATAAAGGTACAGCTAACCTAAGGCTATGGGCTACGCGTAGATTAGCCGAGCTTCGAGAAGAACTAGAAGAGAGAAGGAAGAAGAAAGCACGTAAAGGCATCTCGTTCTTTGTTGAGAAAGAAGGAGCTGCACAGGTGGTTGTCGCGGGTTTACCGAATAGCGGGAAAAGCCTTTTGGTAAAACGGCTAACTGGAGCAAGAACCGTAGTTGCAGACTATCCTTTCTCGACTACAAACCCTGTACCCGGTATGCTGCGCTACGAGGACCTATACTTCCAGCTAGTAGATACTCCACCACTAGTACCGGGTAGCGCTTACTTCAATAGAGTCATAGGGTTGATGAGGAATAGTGATGCCATACTACTTGTGCTAGACAACACTAGGGATCCTGTAAGAGAATACATAGACCTCAGCAGAATACTCGAGGAAAGAGGAATACTTCTTCAGAAGCCGCGTGGTAGAGTAGTCATTGAAAGAGCTAGAACGGGTAAGACCGGGATAAGGGTTACCTTTATGGGAAAACTAGTCGATGCAACAATAGACGATGTACGGAAGCTTCTCGAAGCTTATCACGTATACAATGCCCATGTTAGGGTTTACGGAGAGGTGACACTAGATGATGTAGAGCAGGCGCTATTTGAGAGCAGGGTTTACAAGCCCTGCGTAGTAGTGATCAATAAGGCAGAAATTAATGTAGCTAGTGCGAGAGAAGCCGCGTATAGGATAAGAGAGGTCAATCCTAACATACCGGTGGTGCTGGGCTCAGCTAAGCTAAACAAGGGATTCAGGGATTTAGGGTGGATCTTGTTCAAAGTATTAGAGATAATAAGAGTGTACACTAAGCAGCCCAATGGAGAGATTTCAAAAACTCCGCTAGTACTAAGACGTGGAGCAACGGTATACGATGTAGCGAGAGCTATTCACAAAGACTTCGTCAATAAATTCCTATACGCAAAGATATGGGGTTCTTCGTCAAAGTATCCTGGTGAAAGAGTAGGGCTTTACCACGTAGTTGAAGATGGAGATATAGTTGAGATAAGGATTAAGGGGTAGTAGCCCTCTTCCTACGTAACACTATCTTCACTACTCCATGCGGTATATTCTTCTCTATGCGGAGCCCAGCAGGATCTGCGTCTGGGGGAAGCTCTATTTCAATATAGTACTTATTGAACTTGACTCCACGGCCTTTAAACCAAGAGTCAAACTCTACTTCTCCGCGTAAGCTACAGCCTATTACTAGCTTTCCATTCCTGGTCTCCACAGATAGAGTGTCTAAATTCGAATACGGTAAGTCCACGAGTATTTCTACGTGATCCGGGTACTCGTTGACAGAGTAGAGAGGCCTAAGCGTACCGGTCGGCGACCACATATCGGCTAGATACCTGGCCTCTCTCTCAAATTCTTCGAAGAGCTCTCTCATCCTTCTCCTAATTCTTTCGAAGAACTCATCGATACTCATGCCATCACCCCAGCTACTACTGGTACATTAGAGGTAGTTGCATCTCATAGCCTTTCTGCATTTCACTCATAGTTTTCCTGGTCTGCAGCATAAGCTCTCTAGTCTTAAGCTTTACG
>QMWW01000089.1 GCA_003661825.1 Thermoprotei archaeon | reverse complement strand
TAAGAGGAGAGGCTGGAAAGAGACAAGTTACAAATACAGAGATCGGATTAACTCATAATATAGGTGGTTCAGGAAGTTCGTGTACAGTTCATATATTTGGTAGGAGGTGAGAGTATGTCTAATCCTACAGCTCCAAGAATATGGCAATTGGCGGAGAGAAGATATAGGTTAATTGGGGTTGAGTGTCAAAAATGTAAAAAGAGATACATAGGACCTAGAAAGATCTGTCCAAATTGTGGGTCAAGAGATCTTAAGGATGTGCTATTGAGTAGAAGAGGTAAAATATATTCATACACGGTTGTTAGAGTACCTCCTAGAGGCAGGGAGAACTATGGTCCCTATATAATAGCCATAATTGAGTTAGAAGACGGTTGTAGATTAACTGCAGAGATTGTTGATTGCTCACCAGACGATGTTGAAATAGGAAAAGAAGTAGAGCTAGTTTTTAGGAAAATCGGAGAGGAAAATGAGGCAGGCGTGTTATATTATGGATACAAGTTCAGGCTAGCTGGGAAGTAGGACAGCTACGGTCAATAGTCTCTAAGATTACCTCCGCTCTTATACGACTTTTTACGATATTCTAGTTAGGGCTTTAACGAAATCAAGGATTAACTTTATTTTGTTCTATTATCATCTTGATGATTGAGGCTATTATTAAGTGAGAGTTATGAGTGAAGAGGCTAAAATTTCTAGAAGAAAGTTCATAGCAGGTACAGTTGCAGCAACTATAGCAGGTATTGTTGTCGGTGCAGGAGGCACATATGCAGCGTTTGCAGGAGCTCGAGCTCCAGAGAAAACTGTGACAACTACGGTAACTAAGACTGTAACGACAACTGTGACTGCCGCTTCTCCTACAATTACGCCTACAGGAGCAATTCCTTCCGGTCCTATTAAGTTAGGTGTTATAACTATTTTCACCGGGCCAGGCGCTATGCTTTTTGATCCAGGATTCAAGGCTTTGGAAATAGAGGTTGAGAAGATAAATGCTCAAGGAGGAATTCTTGGTAGAAAGATAGAGTTAGTTGTTAAAGATTCTGGAGGAAAGCCAGATGTCTGTGTTGATCATTTTAAGAGGTTAGTTACTGAAGAGAAAGTTGACTATATCACTGTGGGTGCAACTAGCGCAGAAGCTTGCGCGATAGCACCAGTTGTTGAGGAATCCAATGTACTTACGATAATTCAAGAAGGGACTGCTACAAAGTTATTTGAAGAAGTAGATACTAGCCCTAAGTACGTCTTTAGGATTGCTAATTATGACGCATTAGATGCAATAAGCCATGCAATAGCAATACATCAGGCATGGCCCGATGCCAAGAAGTTTGCTGTTATAGGCGCAGATTATGTATGGGGACATGATGAATGGAACATTATTACAACAGTTCTTAAAAAATTAGTCCCAGACATGGAAATTGTAGCTGAAGCCTGGCCACCTTTGTTTAGTACAGATTACTCTGCACATATATCCAAAGTATTAGCTGCTAAACCTGATGTAGTGGAGTTATGTTTATGGGGAGGAGACTTAGTAACATGCATAAAGCAGGGTACAGGATACGGCCTATTTAAACAGTGCAGAGTATCATCAGTGACTGGCGGAGAATATGTTTGGGGAGTGGGTATGGAGTGTCCAGATGGAATACTCTGTAGTACTAGGTACTACTTCCTGTATCCACCGTGGGATAGATGGCATATAAATAAGGAGTTCAATGAGGAGTTCCATAGGAGATATCCAGATGTACACGGAGGGTATCCAGGATTTAACTGCAACTCTGCATATACAGTAATACATGCACTCAAGTTGGCTATTGAAAAAGCTTACACTATGACAGGCAGATGGCCAGAGACTGAGGAGATAATAGCTACTATGGAGAATCTAATGATACCGACACCTGGAGGTTACAGATACTTCAGAAAAGAGGATCACCAAATGTTAGGATATGCCATCTCAGGATTTACGAAAGTCTCAGCTGAATACGGATTCGCCATATTAGATCCGGTATGGGCTGTACCACCAGAAGAGATGGCCCCACCACCGGGCAAGAAGTGGAAAGAATGGGTTGAGTCCTGGTAAAAGATAATGAACCCTCTCCAACTTTTTATTTTTATATCATATGGTGAAGAAGTTTGATTGAAGTTATACGATTTATCTTGGATGGGTTATTTTATGGATCAATTCTTTATTTAGTAGCTTCGGGCTTAACACTTATTTTCGGAGTTGCTAACATTCTTAATCTTGCTCATGGAGCATTCTACATGCTAGGGGCATATGTTGCTGCTATTTTGATAAAATTGATGATAGGTACTCCTTATACTGTAATAGCATTTCCTTTAGCAGCTGTGATAGTCGGACTAACGGGCATTGCAATTGAGAGAGGTTTTATAAAGTGGATTTATGAGAAGGATTATACTTACCAGCTTTTGCTAACGTTTGGATTGTCATTAGTTCTAAGTGATGCAGTGCGTATTACATTTGGAACTGAACCGATGTATGTTACGAAGCTTTACGCTCATGCTGGTGCTATCGATGTGCTTGGAAATCCTTATCCTGTCTATAACCTGATAGTTATTGGATTAGCATTTCTTATAGGTTGTTTACTATGGCTCATGATGAGCAAAACTAGAGTTGGAAAGGTAATACGTGCTTGCGCATTAGACCGCGAAATGAGCGAGGGAATAGGCATTAATACTAGCAGAGTATTTGCTCTGGCATTTTTCATAGGCACAGCTCTTGCAGGAATTAGTGGAGCATTAGTTGTGCCACAATCAGCAGCTATGCTCGGTATTGATGCAGATGCATTGATACAATCGTTTATAGTCATAGTTATAGGTGGAGTAGGAAGTATGAAAGGAGCACTAATAGGATCGTTGATAATAGGGCTAATTAGAGCATTTGGTATCGCATTGTTTCCTGAAATAGAGCTAGCAATAGCTTATCTTGTTATGGCTATTGTTTTGTTAGTTAGACCTCAAGGATTATTTGGTAGAGAGTATAGAGCTGCTTAGGCTATGAAAGCGAAAATAGGATGGACGACCAATAGATTACATTCGTTTGCAGGCATAACTATATCACTAGTAGCTCTGTTTTGTATTCCACTGCTTGGTTCTAGCTATTATGATTTCTTGTTTAGCTTAGCATTAATTTATTCTATGTGGGCATTAGGCTACAACTTCTTACTTGGATACACTGGTCTTCTTTCGTTTGGTCATGGCGCATTTTTTGGATTAGGGGCATATACGGTAGCAATACTAGTTACAAAGTTCTCATTCAAACCTTTTCTTCCGGTTATAGGTATAGCAGTTCTTGCCACAGCATTCCTTGGAGCAGTTATAGGATATTTATGTGTCCGGTATACAGAGGTTTATTTTGCATTACTTACTCTTGCATTTAGTATGTTCTTTTATGCCTTAGTGTTTAAGCTCTATTACTGGACTGGTGGTAGCGATGGTATTGGTATAAGGCCTCCGGACTTGTTTGGATTGAGATTTAGTGCAATAGAATATCCAGCACATTACTATTATATTACACTAGCGTTCTTCTTGATTTCTGTGTATATTGGTTGGAGGATTGTGAACTCCCCATTTGGCAAAGCGCTCCAGGCAATAAGGGACAATCCGTTAAAGGCTGAGGCTATCGGAATTCCAGTTAGGAGATATAAATGGTATGCATTCATAATATCAACCGCATACTCTGGACTGGCAGGAGCATTATATGCACCTCTCTTCGGACATGTTGTTCCAGATCTCTTTCACTTCCTGTTTGCTGGTGAGGTTCTCTTTGCTACATTGTTAGGAGGATATACAATATTTCTCGGTCCCATAGTTGGAGGAATAGTTTTTACTGTTGCTAAGAGATATATCACAGCTGTAACCATCTATTGGCCATTAGTTTTAGGAGCTCTGCTTGTAGCAGTCACTTTATTCTTTCCACAAGGGATTGTGGGTACTACATACTCCTTGTTAAGAAGAAAAATCGGAATTAAAGGAGGAGAATAGGTAAATGAAGGAAATTCTAACCACCTAGAAACTAACAAAGTTCTTTGGAGATTTCAAAGCTGTAGATAATGTAAGTTTTAGCCTTTATGAGGGAACTATAACTTCGCTCATAGGTCCTAATGGTGCTGGAAAAACTACATTACTGAATATGCTTAGTGGAGTGATAAGGCCAACTCATGGGAAGATATACTTCATGAATAAAGACATTACAGGACTTTCTCCTCACAAAATAGTCAAAATGGGAGTTACAAGAGGATTCCAGCTGTTATGTATTTGTAGTAACTTAACTACATTAGATAACGTTCGAATAGCTATTTTATCACATATGGGGAGGATAGGTAGAGTTTTTAGTCCAATTGATAGAGATAGAGAGGCTTATGAGAAAGCCCTGGAAACACTTAAGACTTTCGGATTAGATAAGAAGAGGAATTTACTTGCAAGAGATCTACCTCATGGAGATAAGAAACTCTTAGACGTAGCTATGGCATTTGCACTTGAACCGAAATTAATACTGCTTGATGAACCCACAAGTGGCGTTAGTACAAGCGAAAAGGGAAAAATCATGGGTACAATTGAGAAAGTTATACGTGAAAAGGGCATAACTGCGCTAATAGTTGAACATGACATGGATGTAGTATTTTCATATTCGGATAGAATTCTTGTAATGCATGAAGGAAGATTAATAGCGGATGGAAAACCAGAGGAAATAAAATCTGATAAAAAGATAGAATCAATCCTTCTAGGAGTTGGATAGAATTGATTTTGGGAGTAGAAGACGTTTATGTAGAGTTGGACGGAGTTCCTATATTAAGAGGCGTGTGTCTTAATGTAGAGAGAGGAGAAACCGTAATATTACTTGGTAGAAATGGTGCAGGTAAAACTACAACAATGAGAAGTGTTATGAGAATTGTTCCGATCAAATCAGGAAGAATAATGTTTGAAGGAAGAGATATTACAGGATTAAAAACCCACGATGTTGCTAGAATGGGAATAGGCTATGCACCAGAGGATAGAAAGATATTCACAGACTTAAC
>QMWW01000088.1 GCA_003661825.1 Thermoprotei archaeon | reverse complement strand
ATGTAATCGGGATGCCCTTTTCCCTTTCTCTCAACGATCTCAACCTCTAGATCCTCTATCGGTTGCCTCCTAATAACCTCAAAAACCATGTTTCTACCACTACTCACAGCTTTACACCACCAAATAGTGTTTGTCAAGATATTATTAAACGAGTTACTTTAAAGCTTTACATCTATGTCTCGCTAGCTAGCACTCTTCGATGAAACCAGCTTTCCCCTTCCTAACCACTAGTATGCGTGAACCACTGGGTATACGGTTAGCTATTTCGTCCAAACTTACCCCTAATCCTCTACCCAGTAGGTCGCGGTATTTCTCATAAAGGCTTCGAGCAGTAGAGCTTACACTCTTTTCTCCGGGTACAAGCACGGCGTATACTAGACTCCTACTCTCCACAAGCCCTACAGGACCTACTATTACCCTCTGATACACACCGTATACTGGATCACATAGCTCTTCGATACCTATGCCTAGCTTCAGCTCTACTCTCACATAGTTCTTCTTACCATAAACCATGAAGGAACCGCGTGGTAAGTACTCTCCCGCTGGCGGAGCCTTCGATACCTGGTTTCCATATACCCAGAACACATTAAGGTACCCAACGCCTTCTTTCCAGCCACGCGAGTAGCAAGCTGTTAGAGCTGCGGCATCTTCTATATCTACGTCCTGTGGCTCCCTCCCCTCAGTTCTAAGAATAGCTACTGGTGCTCCATGTACTTCTGCGTGGAGAAATAAGTCTTTATCGGTTAGATACTTTCTTACGAGAGATTCGTTCTGCCCAGCATCTCTTCCCGCTATTGCTAGGAAGCCATTAGTTGTTATAAGCCAGTGGTATCTCTCGAACCAGTACTTAGGCTTAATGCCTTTAACTACTTCTTCCTCTAGAGAGATCGCAGTACTACTTAGGCTCTCTAATCTCTTCTCTAAGCTATCTAGGTGTATACGTGCTTTCTCAGCTTTCCTCTTATACTCTCCCGCTAGCTTACCGTAGTTAGCTATGTTATCCCATACGCTCAATCTAATGTCTAGCGGTATCTCGAATCCCTCTAGAGCAACGTATATTAGTCCTTTGCTCTTCTCCGCTCTCTCTACTTCTCTACAGATCCCGGGTATGCTGTCCCAGCCTTTCTCCTTTCTAACTCTCTTAGCACACTCTAACGCTCTCTCTACCACCACGTAGTTTCTCGCCAGGATCTCGTTCAGCTTTTCGAGTTCTCTACTCTTTTTCTCAAATTCCTTTAGCAGCTTTTTCTGGGTCTCTATAGTTTTTTCTAAAGCCTTAACCTCGCCTTCTACCTTCTTCCTCCTCTTCTCAGCCATCCTCTTCTTCTCGTATTCCGCGAAGTAGTAGTCAATGAGCTCGTCAAGGCTTTCGTACTCCTTAACCATAGTGTCGTACAGTTCTGTATATATTGTGGGCTTGAAAGCAGTATATAGTAAGGGGGCTTCAGGGGATCCAGCCAGTACTAGGAAACCCTTACCCTGTAGTGCTTCCCCGATAACGCTATGGTAGGTTTCTATGAGGCTATCTACATCGTTTTTTGCTATTTCAGAGGGTTTCTTGTCCCTCTCGCTGTAAAGCCCTGCTCTGTACAGGATCTCCTCAGCTATGTATCCAGGTAGCCCCCACCCCTTAGCAATCCCGCGTACTAAGTCTCTTCCTACGTATAGTCTCTCCGGGAGAGTACTGAAGTACTGCTCCTTATCCAGGTTTCCAGGAGGAGACTCGTACTCTACCCCTCTCTTAATAGCTCTATCTCGTAGTTCAGCGAATCTATTGGCATACATGATGCGGTTAGAGCTATCTACGAGCACTAGGAAACCGCGTGGAATAACCTCTATTATCAGCCTATAGTCTTTTCTCGATGTGTAGAGTGATATAGCCGCTATCCTCTCCCACCCGATCTGGCTGACGCCCCGTATCCTAGCACCCCGTATATACTTCCTCATAAACGCAGCGAACCTATCTATGCCTTTACTAAGTGGCTCTACCTTCGATATATGTAGCCTTACCCCTGGCTCTAGCTTTAAATAGTACTTTCCACGAATACATCTCAGCTTCAAAAGCCAGTAGTAACCAGCGTAGTATATGTTGTCCACTATACAGCCTTCTAGTCCTCCCTCATACCAGTTAGCAACGTAGTGTATATCCAGTATATCCATAGATCTCTTCAGCATAGCAGTATACCCTTCATACTGAGTGGTTGTGTGCATCTACAATTATTTTTCCGGGGATAACATGTTTAATACTATATACTATGCTTAAAATCCAGCGAGGAGGTATACGTTGTTCAGAGTAGGTAAACTAGACGATAATATAGTACTTGTAAGGTTTCTAGCAGGAGTAATATATGGTTTCATAGCATACATTATCTACAGAGTAAACTTCTACATTATAGCCGATACAGCATCTACTATATGGCTTTTAGCGAGCTTCTTATACGTCTGCACAATATACTATGTCTACATAAAGTTCAACGTACAGAGCTTGTTTAAGCTCCTCATACGTGGTCTTCTAACATTTTATGGCTCCTGGATCCTAGTGTTTCTAGTACTCTACGACCTCTTAGGCTAGCCCTATTTCTCTCAGTATGTAGCTAGGTACTCTTCCTTCTCTCAAGTACTCGAGCAGCCCCGGTGCTAGAAGAGGCTTTCCCTCTACTAGAGGGTACCTAAAGGGTAAATGGATTGAACCATTACGAGTCTCTATGCTAATTCCATCCACGTAGCTGTAGCCAGCTAGAGACCTATGCCTCCACAAGTAATCGACGTAGTATACGCTTCCGTCGATACTGTACTGACCATCCCCTATATTACGGGCTTCTACGTTCTCTAGCTTATCTGTTAATAGCTTCTTTGTTCTACCACGTGGAGGATTATCTCCGAGAATCCCTCCAATCACTACGTAGCGGTGAGTAACTAGGTCGTAGTAGTCCAGCGACTTTTCAGCTTGGGGATCTAGTATGAGTACTTCTCTAGCAGTAATCTCTCCTCCCCGAACTAGATCTATTGTACTCTTATTACTAACTCTACCGTACTTGGAGAGGATCGCATGGTACTTCTCGGGGAGGTTAGTGAACCATATGTATTTACTCCCGTATATTAGGGAAGAGTGTCTATACTCTAGGAACAACCATATACCCACTGTATCCTCTAGGTGCTCTATAATCACTACTGGTTTCTGCTCATCCCCATCCATAGCTGTCTCCTCATAGCTTCTAGTTGCCGTATCTCTACACCCATATACTCGGCAGCGGTTAAAATGGATACATTCCTCGACTCGCCTACTTCAACTACCTCTCTTATCCTCTCCCTGTAATCTAGATCGCGGAGCAGGTGATGGTCAACAATCACAGTAGAGCCTGGCTTCACCCCCTCTACTAGTTTCCTCAAATTACTCAAACCCTTAGCTACGTCTTCTCTCTTCATCTTATACCCTTCGAAGTAGGTCGGCGGACCACTAATTATCACTATGTCGGGGTTAGACCCTAGTATGAAGTCTAGAGCCTCTTCATCTATAGGGCCTTGGGAATCACTTGCATGTAGAACTTTATAGCCTTCATACTCGATTAGGGTTAAAACGATGTATCCGAGCTTTGTATGGCGGGGGCCATGGGGTAGTGGTTTAGAGAACGATATGTTAACGTCTTCAAACACGTACGTGTTGTTATCAGCTACTTTCACGTCTTTAGCTAGATCTGCCACTCTCATAGTGTTTAAGAGCGTATATGCTCTAACTCTCTGGCTGTAGTTTATGTTATTCTTCGGATCCTTAACTATTAGTATCTTTCCTCTATAGTACGCTTCTTCGCCACGCCTATACATATAGTGATCTCTATGGTAATGGGATATTACGAGTATGTGGGAGTCTTCAGCTTCTCTGTGGATCTCGTCTAGATGCCTTTGTAGGGCTTCTTCCTCTACTGGATGTGGTGGTAACCCGTATCTTCTTGGAGCATAGCTTACACCAGGATCTACAAATATCTTCAATCCCTCTACGTCTAATACTGTAGCCATTCCACGTGTACCCATACTATCAAATCCTATCAGTTTAACCTTGATCAACTCCTCCCACAAAAACATCTTAATGTACCCGTCTTCTTATAATAATTGGCAGAACCAGACTACTACACTGGGAGCTATGTGGATGGAAGCCCTATCTGAAGCCAGTATAGAGGAGTACGTAGAGTTTATACGGAAAGGGCTCAGCCATAAAGAGCTAGTAATAGTTATCGGAGAGTGTAGCGTAGACTACACTGGCAGAGGAGGTTCTAGGCTAACTGATGGAGAAAGAATAGTGACTATTAAGCAGGACGGCGCTCTTCTAGTTCATAGACCTGTGGGATACAAACCTGTTAATTGGCAGCCATCGACAAGCGTCATCGAGGTAAAGAAGCTAGGCGATAGAATAGTTATTACTGCTATACGTAGCAAACCGCGCGAGATCGTTAACATATATTTCAAGGGCATAAAGCTTGCGTTGAGGGGCAAGCTAAGAGATCACGGGGAATTCGTGATGTACATGGATGAATCAGAGATGCGCGATATACTGTACGAGCACCCTTATCTCATCGAAGACGGGTTAAGGATAACCGAGAAAGAAAAACCCATAGGTACTGGTGCAGCCGATCTCTTCGGCTACGATAGAAATGGGATACCCGTTATAGTAGAGCTCAAGAGAGTTACAGCTAATAGAGAAGCGGTGCATCAGCTCTATAGCTACGTCAAAGCATATACCGATAAGGCCGGGGTGAAGCCTAGAGGCATATTAGTGGCGCCATCTATATCGTCTACCGCTATAGAAGCTCTACATAGACTAAAGCTGGAGTGGAAAGAGGTTGATTTGAAGAAGCTCTGGAGCTTCAAAAGGGAGAAAAGCGTTGAGCATAAATCGCTCTACAAGTACTTCAAACAGTAGTAACTCAGAGGATCTAGTCCATAAGTACGATATTACAAGTAGAAGCTACGATAACCTATATAGAGACGAGCAATATGCTAAATATAGCTTCATATTCGACGAGCTAGCATTTGGGGTCCCAAGAGT